>CALWBW010000023.1 GCA_944376195.1 uncultured Clostridia bacterium
CGTGCGACCCCGGGCTTAGGAGGCTCGTGCTCTATCCAACTGAGCTACTGGGACATATATCAAAATTATTCAATTTTCCCGCCCAAACGGATTCGAACGAACTGCCGCTTAGGAGTCGACCGCTCTATCCAACTGAGCTACGGGGGCTTATATTGGGACAATTTTACTTGATATTGACGTCCTTTGATAATCTATTCAAAACACAATTGACGTCATGGACTTTTTTATCTTACACCGTGCTATCGCGTCTGTCAAGCGAAAACCTCTTTGTTCTCGTCTTGACATCTTTTAAATTGTCTGGATTTCTTGCAGAGAAGAATTGTTTCAAAAATATACACTCTTTCGTCCGCATAAAAAAGACCACCGCAGGCCCCCATATGACCCTGCGGCGGTTACCAAAAGCGCAAAATTTATAAAGTTTTTTGGGAAAGTTGAGCATCAGAGCTGAGCGGGTTCCAGACCCCTTTTTTATAGCAGATGAAATACAGGAAAAACAGAAGCAAATTGTGCGCAATCATACATGCCCAGGCTGAAATTAACCCCAAATGGAATAGATTAATGCAGAAGAACGTTCCTATAATTCGTATGCCCCACATTCCCGCAATATTGAAAAGAAATGGCGTTTTTGTTTTTCCTACTCCCATCATAAAGCCTTCGACAATAATGGAAAACCCGTAAAATGGTTCGGAAACGGCAACCATACGCAAAACTGTGGCGCCGAGATTGACCACATCAGCGCTGGAAGAAAAAATTCTCATCAGTGCGGGCGCGCCAAGGAAAAGCAACGCACCGGAACCAGCCATCAGAGCAATTTCCAACGGAATAAAGCGAGCTGCCAGACTTTTCATACGTTTTGCATCTTTGGCGCCAAAGGCATTGCCGGCCAAGGTAGCGGCTGCCGTCTGCATCCCGTATCCGGGAATATAAAAGGCAGATTCAACTGTGTTTGCAATGGTATGTGCTGCTGTTGAAATTTCACCAAGGGAGTTAATCATAGCGGCAAAGGCGACATAGCCCAGAGAGGTGCCGAAGCGTTGTAAAACATTTGGAAAAGCAACGCGCAGACAGGGAATGAGAATTTCTTTGTCAGGCCGCAGACGCAGCCCACGCGGAGAGAGAAGGGGATGCCGCCATACTTGAAGCGTGATACAAATTCCACCGGCTGTGAAAGCAATGGCACTGGCAATTGCCGCGCCGAGTACGCCAAGTCCCGCACCCCACATGGGGAAGGAAAGTGCCCCCAGGGAGATGGTGCGTACAGGATAAATCAAGAGAAAATTGAGAACGACATTGATGAAATTTACAAGAATCCCGATTTTCATCGGCGAGCGGGTGTCGCCCGATGCGCGAAGTATCGTGCCAAAGATTGTGCTTGCTGTACGCGGCAGCATGGGCAGATAGAGTATTAGGAAATATTGCGATGCTGTTTTTTGGATGCTCGGATCAGCCTGCATCCAGATTGGAATCCATCCGCTTAGAGATACTGTGAGAATTGTGAAGAAGGTTCCAATCACCAGCGTGAGCAACACGGCCTGTGTTGCAGCGCGTTTGGCACGCTGCGGTTCATTTGCACCGAAAGCTTTGGAAATGTAGGAGAGAAATCCAACGCCGACAGCGGAAATGGTGCTGCCGACCAGCCAGTTTACAGTACTGGTGGAACCTACTGCGGCGGTGGCCTCCGTTCCCAATGAACCGACCATGGCGGTATCAACGTATTGGACTGTCGTTTGCATCAGTTGTTCCAGCATGGTTGGCCAGGCAAGCGCCCAGATAGTAAAAAGCATGCTGAGTTTTTCTGTCCTTTGAATTTGTTGCATATCAATTCCGTCCTGTTCCGGCAAAGAAAAGCCTCTCAAAACATATATTTTGCAGTTTAATTGAAATTCTTAGCGCAATATAGCGGTATTTAATGTCTGTCGTGGAATCTGGAAAGAAAAATGACGCAGAAAGACCCTGGCCACCAAAAACAAGTTGACCAGGGTTTTCTTATGAAAAAAGCAAAGGAAACAGTCGGGAAATCAGGCGGGGGTATCGCTATTTTCTACGGGATTTACGGTGACTTTGATTTCAAGTACCTGTTTATGATCGGTCTTTGTCACTTCAATCGTCAGGTTTTCATATTGGAAAGTTTCGCCTGGTTCCGGAATATGTTCAAATTCTTCTGTCACCCAACCGCCGACGGAGACGGAATCCGAATCCTTATCCGGCTCAAAACCAAATTTAGAGAGCATATCGTCAAGATCCATATCACACAGAACACGATATGTGTTTTCTCCGGTCTGAATGAATTCTTCCACCACTTCGTCGCTTTCGTCCCAAATTTCGCCTACAATCTCTTCCAGGATATCTTCCATGGTGACGATACCGGCAACGCCGCCAAATTCGTCTACTACCATGGCCATATGCGTATGCTCCCGCTGCATTTCTTTAAGTAAATCATGAGCAGGGATGGTTTCCGGGACAAATTTTGCCGGATGCAATAAATCTGTCAATTCATGCGGCTGATTGTTTTGAATAGCCAGAAGGTATTCGCGCGTATGCAGAATGCCTGCGACATCGTCAATGTTATCACGACAGACCGGCATACGAGAGTATCCGTTTTCTGTAATAACCTGCAAAATTTCCTCCGGCGTATTGTCCAACCAGAGCACTGTCGTGCGGGTACGGTGCACCATGACGTCCGAAGCCGTAACGTTATTGAACGCAAAGACGTTTTCAATCAGCTCTTTTTCATCCGGTTCAATGGTACCGTTTTCCTCGCCGATATCGAGCATCATGATGATCTCTTCTTCCGAGACCGTCTCCTCGTCCTCTTTAGGATTTAAACCAAGGAGGCGCAGGACGGCATTGGTGGAGATGGTCATAAACCAGATCACCGGTTTCAAGACGGTCGAGAGTCCGGTAATAAAGCCGCAGACAGCACGTGCCACTGCATCGGCCTTTTTCATGGCGATTCGCTTTGGAACGAGTTCGCCCAGAATCAGCGTAAAATACGAAAGAATCAACGTAATGACGATAACAGACAACGTGTTGAGGACATTTTGTGGAATGCTGGTGACCCTACAGTCATAAATGAGCCAGTTGACCAGACGGTCGGAGAAGTTTTCCGCCGCGAATGCAGAACCGAGGAAACCGGCCAGCGTAATACCAATTTGAATGGTGGAGAGGAAACCGGTAGGCTCGGTGACCATTTTTAACATTTTGGAAGCTTTACGGTCGCCGGCTTCTACCTGTTTCTTCAATTTGTTTTCGTTCAGAGAAATGACGGCGATTTCCGTCATCGCAAAAAAAGCGTTCAGGAGAATTAAGATGACCTGTAGTAAAATTTGTTGACCTATTGATGCCGATGGCATAATTATGTAGTTCCTTTCTTCAATTAAATTTGGCTGAAAACGCAAAAAAGCATACCCCACGTACTTCAATCACAGTACGTAGGTTATGCTATCCACTCAATTTTCATAACGCCTCGACCCGCGGCGTTACTGTCGCTACCGTCCATGGAACAAGAAGACCCCTTTTTTAAAAATTCTGTATTCCTTACAAATACCCTCCCATTATAGTATGCTCTCTATCAAAAGTCAAGTCATAAAAAGGAATGGGTAAAAATCTTTCCAAAAAACAGACGACATTCTGGCAAAAGGTCTATGTGCCACACTGCATATATAGAAAAAAAGCCGGGAAAGCAACACCCTTCCCGGCTTTTTATCATATTTCCGGCTCAAACCACATGACGCCCAAAACGGTAACCCCCAAATGGATACCGAGTACCGGACTAAGACGTCGCAACATAACCTCTCCGCCCCGGCGTTCACAAATCATTCCGGCCAATTCCCGCGCCGCTTCCGACTCGGAGATATACTGAACCGCCACCTCGAGTGCGTTGGCAGGCACGGCGCGTGCGAGTTGACGTAGTTGATCGTTTGCCCCATGTGTGATGCCGTAGGAGACGACAGAACCGTCCCGGCAGGTGAGAAGGGGACGAATATTGAGAATTGTGCTGACTGACTGACGAACGGGACCAAGACGTCCGCTGCGCCGCAGCGGCGCCATATCGCTGACGGAAAACACCGTTTTGACACGGTCGCGCATGGCGGTAATGGCGTCGGCCGTTTCTTCAAGTGTGGCGCCTCCGTCAATCAGGCGGCGCGCCTCCCTTACGAGGAAAGCCAGGCCGATAGCCGTGGTACGCGTATCGACCACGCGAATTCCGTCGTCCCCCAAATCGTGCGCGCAGGCGGAAGCGTTGCTGAAAGTACCGCTTAGCCGAGAAGATATCGTCAGGCAAAGAACTTCAAAACCGGCTTTCCGCAGCGCCTTAAACGTACGGAGATACCGTCCGACCGCCGGCTGCGAGGTGTGGGGATTCGGTTCCGATTCAATCAGGGGGATAAAATCACCGTTTGTCCCGATGAAGCTTTCCGTGTACGTTTTACCACAGAGTGTATAAGTCATGGGCACGTAGATCACGCCTAATTCATGCGCGCCGGCCTTTGTCATACAGGCACTGGAGTCTGTTGCAATGACAATCATGCATCCAACCTCCCGATTTTCCGGAATTTTTCATACCGCGCTTGCAGGAGGACATCCGAAGGCATGGCTTTTTTCTCACGCAGCGTGTCGAAAAGCGCATAGCGCAAGGTGCTGAAAACCGGAGAAAAATCTGCGCCGTCTGCAGGTTCCGGGATGATCCGCTCGATGACACCCAACGCCTGCAAATCTTCCGCGGTGATTCTCAGGGAGTTTGCCGCTTCCTCGGCATGTTCGGCGTCTTTCCAAATAATACTGGAGGCGCCTTCCGGAGAAATGACGGAGTAGACCGCGTTTTCCAGCATCCATACTTCGTCCGCAACAGCCAGCGCAAGCGCGCCGCCGGAGCCGCCTTCCCCAATTAAAATGGAGAGGATCGGCGTTTTCAAAGACATCATTTCTACCAGATTATGCGCAATGGCACTTCCTTGGCCGCGTTCTTCGGCGCCGATTCCACTATACGCGCCGGAAGTGTCGACAAAACAGATCACCGGACGGGAGAACTTCTCCGCCTGATGCATGAGACGGAGCGCTTTCCGATAACCTTCCGGATGTGCAGAACCGAAATTCCGTGCGATCCGTTCTTTTGTATCCCGGCCTTTTTCAAGCCCGATAACGGTAACCGGCATACCGGCCAGACGGCCTACGCCGCCGATGATGGCGTGATCATCTCCGTAAAACCGGTCTCCGTGCAATTCACAGAAATCTTCAATAATATTTTGAATAAAAGCAGACGCCGTGGGGCGGCCTTTGGCGCGGGCAAGCGTTAAGCGCTCATATGCTGTCATGCGGCACCTCCTGATGCAGAGCGAGCAGCATGGAGACCAGTTGACGCTGTTCACCACGCGGCGCGATTTTATCGACAAAGCCTTTTTCTACTAAGAACTCCGCACGCTGGAACCCTTCCGGCAGCGTTTGGCGCATGGTCTGCTCAATGACGCGCGGACCGGCAAAGCCGATGAGCGCACCAGGTTCCGCCAAAATAATATCGCCCAGCATGGCAAAGGAAGCGGTGACGCCGCCCGTTGTAGGATCCGTTAAAATCGTAAGATAAAAAAGCCCTGCGTCACTGTGACGTCCGACGGCGGCGCTGGTTTTTGCCATTTGCATCAGGGAAAGCATCCCCTCATGAATGCGCGCGCCGCCGGAGACCGTGTAGCCGACCACCGGAAGGCGATGCTCCAATGCATACTCAAAAAGCCGGACGATTTTATCGCCGACCGTAGCGCTCATACTGCCCATCATAAATCGGGGTTCCATGGCAAAAAGCGCCGTCTTATATCCATCAACTGTACAATGTCCGGTGACGACGGCTTCCCGTTCGCCTGACGCCTTGCGCGCAGCTTCTAGTTTTTCCTGGTAATGCGGAAAGGAGAGCCGGTCGTGTGCTTCCGCCTCAGCGTCATGCTCTACAAAACTGCCTTCATCTGCAAGAAATGCAATACGCTCCCTGGCGCTCAGGCGGAAATGGTATCCGCATCCGGGGCACACGGAATGGTTTTCACGCAGTTCACTCACAAAGAGCGCGCGTTTGCATCCCGGGCAGGCAGTCATGAGCCGGTCGGGAATGGAAGGCAGCAGTTCTCCGCTCTTTTTCTGCGGCGCGGATTCCCCCTCTAGAGAGAGCTTTGGTTTGATAAACGAACTTTTATTGAACATGAAAACGTCCTCTTAGTTAAGCCGGTTGGACGGCTCCAGATAACGATTGACAAAATCCGTGGTATACGTTCCGTCGCGGAACGCAGATTCCGAAATCAGCTCGATCTGTAATTCCCGGTTATTGTCAATCCCGTCGATGACCGTTTCGCATAATGCGGCGTTCATTTTGCGGATGGCCTCCGCGCGCGTCTGTGCGTGCACAATGAGTTTCCCCACCATGGAATCATAAAACGGCGGGATCCGATAGCCCTGATAGAGCGCTGTGTCAAACCGGACCCAGGGGCCGCCGGGAATGTGCAAAAGCGAGACAGTTCCGCAGCTGGGGCGGAACCCGTGACGGGGATCTTCCGCATTGATCCGGCACTCAATCGCGTGCCCGCGCAGGATAATATCCTCCTGCGTAAAATCCATGGGCATTCCCGCTGCAACGCGGATTTGCCATTTGACAAGATCCATCCCTGTGACCATTTCCGTAACGGGATGCTCTACCTGCAACCGCGTATTCATTTCCATGAAGTAAAAATTGCCTTCTGAATCGAGCAGGAATTCCACTGTCCCCACACCCCGATACGAGACGGCCTTTGCGGCTGAAACCGCTGCCGCCATCATCCGGGTACGAAGGGATTCATCTACGGCAGGGGAGGGACTCTCTTCAATCAGTTTCTGGTTTTTGCGCTGCATGGAACATTCCCGTTCCCCCAGGCAGATAACCTCACCGAAGTTATCGCACAGAAGCTGCATTTCAATATGTTTGACCGGCGAGAGAAAACGCTCCAGATAAACCGCACCGTCGCCAAAGGCGCTGGAAGCTTCGCTCGTTGCGGCAAGAAATGCGGGAATGAGCGCGTCTTCGCGTTCGACAAGACGGATTCCGCGGCCACCGCCGCCGGAACGTGCCTTTACAAGAAGCGGAAAACCAATCAGACGTGCGGCGGCAAGCGCCTCTTCTTCTGTCTGCACAATATCACAGCCGGGTACGACCGGGACGCCTGCGTCCTGCATGGTACGTCGGGCTTCGTCCTTATCTCCCATCCGTTCGATCACTTCCGCCGGAGGACCGATAAATACAATTCCGCACTCGGCACACAGACGGGCAAAACGCGCATTTTCAGAGAGCAGGCCGTATCCGGGATGAATGGCTTCCGCCCCGGTCAAAACGGCGGCGGAAAGGATGGCCTGCATATTCAAATAACTCTCACGGGCAGGAGCGGGACCAATGCAGATACTTTCGTCGGCAAAGCTGACATGCAGCGCGTCGCGGTCGGCTTCCGAATACACAGCGACCGTCGCAATGCCCATCTCCTTACAGGCCCGGATAATCCGCACGGCAATTTCCCCGCGGTTTGCAATCAGAATTTTTGAAAACACCGGTCAGCGTCCCTCCGTAATGGCGAAAGAAAGATCTCCTTCGCAGCACAGTTTCCCTCCTACAGTTGCGCGCGCGTGCGCAAAGTAAAAGGGCGGTTTACTTCTGGTCAGACTTGCGCTGACCTCAATGGTATCGCCCGGACGGACCATCTGACGGAATTTTACCCGGTCAAGGCCGGTATAGTAAGCCGTTTTCCCCTCCAATTGCTTGCCAAGCAAAATCGCGCAGGCCTGCCCCATAATCTCGCATTGAATGACACCGGGCACGACGGGATTTCCGGGGAAATGTCCCTGTAAAAACCATTCGTCGCCGCGGACGGTATACCGCCCGTGCGCTACGCCGTCTGCGTCTTCAAAAATTTCGTCAACGAGAAGCATGGGTTCGCGATGGGGAAGCAGAGTTTTGATTTCATTTCTATCCATAAAGTCCTCCGATACGCGTGAAAAAACGTCGGTAGCCGGGACTTTAATCCGGCATGAACCGTCTCAGATAATTTTAAACAAGGTCTGCCCGAATTCGACGACATCGCCATTTACCGCGCAGACATCTACAATTTCTCCGTCGCACTCCGCCGTAATTTCATTCATCAGTTTCATCGCTTCAATGATGCAAAGCGTATCCCCTTCGTGAACATGGCTTCCAATCGTGACAAAGGGAGCGCGGTCAGGCGATGGTGCGGCATAAAAAACACCGACCATGGGGGAAGTGACCAGTTTTGCATGATTGAAATCCATGCCGGGGTCGTCTTCCTGTGCGGCGGGAGCCGTCTGCGCTCCGGCAGCAGGAACAGGCGAAACAGGTTGCTGGACAGACGGGGCAGCCTGTACGGCTCCGCCCCGTTCCAGTTTTATGATACAGTCGTTTTCGCGAATTTCCAGCGAGGTCAGCCCGGTCTCCTGCATGAGTTGAGCCAGAGCTTTGACGGTGGAAGGTTTTGTATTCATAGTTTATCCTCCGAATGCACGCAGCGCAAGGCAGGCGTTGTGCCCGCCAAAACCAAGCGATGTAGAGAGCGCAGCTGTAAAATTCCCTTCGCGGCGGACATTAGGCGTATAATCAAGATCACAGGCGGGATCAGGTTCTTTATAGTTGATGGTGGGCGGTGCGACATGACGTGAAAGCGTCAGCGCCGAGGCAATCGCCTCTACAGCGCCTGCTGCGCCCAGCATGTGACCCGTCATACTCTTCGTAGAGGAAATGACGGCATGGCGCGCGAGGGTTTCTCCGAGGCCGAGTTTGAAGGCCTGTGTTTCAGAACTGTCGTTGAGCGGAGTGCCGGTACCATGTGCGTTGATATAAAGCAAATCATCTTCGACGATACCGCCTTCGCGCGCGGCAAGCGCAATGGCACGCGCTGCGCAGGACCCATCCGGACGGGGTGCGGTCATATGATAGGCGTCGCAGGTGTTGGCGTAGCCGACAATTTCCGCATAAATCGTCGCACCACGCGAAACGGCGTGTTCATATTCTTCAAGAACCATAACGCCGGCGCCTTCGCCCATGACAAATCCGCCGCGGCGTGCATCAAAGGGAAGGGAGGCCGCCTGGGGATCTTCCGACAGAGAGAGTGCCTGGCTGTTTGTAAAACCGGCGACTGCAAGGGGTTCAATTGTGGCCTCTGAACCGCCCGCGAAGATGGCGTCGGCGTAGCCATGCGCAATTGCGTGGAACGCTTCGCCGATGGAATGTGTGGAGGTGGCGCAGGCCGTCACAACAGGAAGACAGGGCCCCTGCGCATTATAGGTAATGGCAATGGTACCCGCCGCCATATTGCCGATCATCATCGGGATAAAGAACGGCGAAACGCGCGCGGGTCCGCGCTTTAACAATTTTTCGGTTTCCGTAACGAATGTATGCATGCCGCCGATCCCGCTGCCCAGATAAACGCCCAGACGTTCCGGCGCGACAGTACCTGCAATTCCGCTGTCCGCGGCAGCCTGATAGGCGGCCGCCATGGCATACTGCGTATAAAGGTCCATATGCCGTGCGCTGGGTACATCGATGCCGTAATCCGCCGGATGAAACCCACGTACTTCGCCGGCCAGTTTGACCTTGAAATCAGTTGTGTCAAAACGCGTCAGGGTATCGATTCCACAAACGCCATTGATCAGATTGTTCCAAAAAGTAGGAATATCGTTACCGACGGGAGTGACGACTCCCAGTCCGGTAATGACGACTCGTTTCATAGTAGATGCCCTCCCTATTACATGGCAAGCCCGCCATCTACCTGAATGACGGTGCCTGTGATGTAGGATGCGGCCGCGGAACAAAGGAACCCGGCCAGTGCGGCAACCTCTTCCGGACGGCCCGGACGCCGCATGGGAATCATGGGGATCATAGCTTCGCGCGCTTTTTCCGGCATGGCGTTTGTCATATCCGTTTCTATCATGCCGGGCGCAATGGCGTTGCAGGTGATGCCGCGCGGCGCCAATTCCTTTGCGATACTTTTCGTAAGA
The DNA here is from genome assembly GCA_944376195.1 of uncultured Clostridia bacterium. Lineage (GTDB taxonomy): Bacteria > Bacillota > Clostridia > Oscillospirales > QAMX01 > Allobutyricicoccus. The sequence continues at coordinate 10,012 of CALWBW010000023.1, forward strand.
CCGATCAGTCCGGCCTTTGCCGCGGCATAGTTTGCCTGTCCGGCGTTGCCGGTAAGACCGACGATTGAGGAGATGTTGACAATCCTGCCTTCACGACGGCGGACAAAACCACCATAGCAGTGCCGGATCAGATGAAACGCCCCTTTTAAATTGACGTCAAGTACACGATCAAAGTCTTCTTCCTTGAGCTGAGAAGCCAGACAGTCGCGCGTAATACCGGCGTTATTGACCAGTGCGTAAACAGGACCGAGCTCGGCTGTGACACGTTCAATCAACGCGCCCGACGCCGCGAAATCCGCAACGTCACAGGCATAACATTGCGCGTGAACACCAAGTGTTTCCACAGCCAAACGCGTTTCTTCCGCAGCGGTCGCGTTTCCGGCATAAACAATGGCAAGATCCATTCCCTGTCGGGCAAGCTCCAACGCGATGGCCCGCCCGATACCACGGGAAGCGCCGCTGACCAGCGCAATTTTTCTTTCAGACATAGTATTCCTTATTCCTTCATTGCGGCAACGGCAGCCGCGAGCGTTTCCTGATTTTCCACGTGCAGAGCAAGCTTGGCGCCTCCGATTTTCCCCATAAAACCGGTGAGCGTTTTCCCTGCGCCGACTTCCATAAAGTTTGTAAATCCTGCCGAAAGCAGAGTTTCAATGGTGCGCTGCCAGCGCACAGGCGTTTTGACCTGAAGTGCCAGAAGCACCGCCGGATCGCCATAGGGTTCGGCATTGGTGTTGGCATAAAGCGGGATACGCGGCGCCGCAAAGGGAAGCGCCGTCATATAGTCCGCAAGGCCGCGCGCTGCATCTTCCATAAAGGGGGAATGGAACGCACCGCCCACTTTCAGCCGCACGGTGCGACCGCGCAGGGCTGCCACATCTGCTTCAAAGGCGGAAAGCTGTTCCGGCACGCCGGAAACGACAATCTGGCCGGGGCAATTATAGTTGACAGGGAAAACTTTATCATAGTTTGCCGTAAGTTTCTCAACGGCAGGTGCATCCAGACGCAAGACAGCGTCCATGGCGCCCGGATGAGATTCCGCAGCGGCCTGCATCAATTCGGCACGCCGGCAGACCAGACGGAATGCGTCGTCAAATGGCAAAACGCCGGCGAAGGCAACGGCTGCCAGTTCGCCAAGCGAAAAACCGGCGGCGGCGTCCGCCTCGACGCCGGCTTCCCGCAGAGCCTCTGCACAAGCGACATCCACAGTGAAAAGGCAAGGCTGGGTATTGGCTGTAATGGCCAGTTCCTCGGCAGACCCTTCAAAACATTGGTGGAGGGTGCCGGGACGCAGACGTTCCGCCGCATCGAAGACGGCGCGCGCGGCAGGGGAGGCGTCATAGAGATCGCGTCCCATCCCAGGGACCTGGGCTCCCTGCCCCGCAAACAGGAAAACGGTTTTTCCCATATCGTCAGTCCTCCGTTACGAAGCGCGTCGCGCCGCGGAGGATTTCTTCTGCTTCGCGGAACATATCCCGAATAATATCGGCGGACGGTTTTTCATCGTGAATCATGGAGGCGCACTGTCCGGCCATCAGGCCACCGTTGACGACATCGCCATCGCGTGCGGCTTTGCGCAGGGAACCTGCGCCGAATTCATTGATTTCTTCGTCGGTGATGGAAGTGTCATATTCCATTTCATAGAAACGGCGGCTGAATTTATTCTTGAGCGAGCGAACCGGGTGACCGAGGCGCTTTCCGGTGACAATGGTGTCAATATCGCGCGCATCCAAAATTTTCTGTTTATAGTTTGGATGGACGGTGCATTCCGTCGCGGTGAGGAAGCGTGTGCCGCACTGAACGCCGAGAGCGCCCAGCATAAAGGAAGCTGCGATCCCGCGTCCGTCGGCGATTCCGCCTGCTGCGATGACAGGAATTTTTACGGCGTCTACAACCTGGGGAACCAGCGTCATGGTCGTTAAATCGCCGACATGACCGCCGGATTCGCCGCCTTCTGCAACGACGGCGCAAGCTCCCATGCGTTCCAGGCGGCGCGCAATGGCAGTGGATGGCACGACGGGGATTACGCGAATGCCCGCTTCCGTCCAAGGCTTCATATACTGGGACGGCATTCCCGCGCCTGTAATGACGACAGGGACGTGTTCGTCAATGACAATCTGCGCCACTTCGTCTACAAACGGGCTCATCAGCATGATATTCACGCCAAACGGTAGGGAAGGATCGGTGAGAAGAGAGCGGCAGCGGGCAATTTCCCCGCGGACGTACTCACCGTTTGCATTCATGGCGGAAATTACGCCGAGTCCCCCGGCATTTGAAACGGCGGAAGCCAGCTCCGCGTCCGAAATCCAGGCCATGCCGCCCTGGAAAATGGGATACCGGATGCCCAGAAGGTCACAAAGAGGAGTATGAATCATGTTACAGACTCCTGTCGATCAGGTCGACCAGTTCACGAACAGTCTTCAGACTGGAGTCCAGCTCGATGGAAATGCCGAATTCATCTTCCAGGCTCATCACGATTTCCACGGTGTCCAGCGAATCCAGACCCAGGTCTTCAAACGTCGAGTCCATGGAGATTTCAGAAACGTCAATGTCCTTATATTCTGCGAGAATTTTTGCGGTTTTTTCGAAAGTCATGGTGATTTCCTCCCATAAATTAAAGTTTCATATGACAACGGCGGATTTCGCCGGTGTTTACGGAAAAAAGTGAAACGCTTACCAGGTAAGCAGGCAGGCGCCTGTCGTCAATCCTGCGCCGAAAGCGCTCATGGCGATTGTTTCGCCGCGTTTCAAGACGCCGGCGCGGTTCAATTCGTCGAGCAGGAGCGGAACGCTGGCGGAAGATGTGTTTCCGTAGTGCTCCAGGTTGTGCGGAAATTTTTCAACCGGCTGGTGCAATCTGGTACGTACGGCTTCTAAAATGCGCAAATTCGCCTGATGCAAAATAAAATGATCGATATGGTCAATCGCCAACCCCGCCGTCTCGCACAGGGCGCGGATATCCTCTGTCGCAGAAGATACGGCAAATTTATACACTTCCTGCCCGTTCATCGTCATAGGTTCATACACGCGCCCGCTTTTATCATAAGGGCAATTTCCGGCGGTATTGTAACCATGAAGGACCTCCGGATTGGAGGCGGTGTGCATCCGGAACAGGGGATCGCGGCCGCCCTTTGTTACCACACAGGCCGCCGCGGCGTCGCCGAAGAGAACGCAGGTGGCACGGTTAGTCCAATCTGCCATGCGGGTGGGTTCTTCCGCACAGACAATCAAAATGTTTTGATAATGTCCGCGCGCAAGATAGGCATCCGCCATTTCAAGCGCATAGACAAAACCCGCGCAGGCGCCGTTGATATCGAGACAAGGACAACCGGCGCCGATAAGCCCCTGAATTACGCAGGAAAGAGCGGGCGTCATAAACCGGTTATAAACGGTGGAACAGATGAAAAAATCAATGTCGGAAACGGAAAGCCCCGCATTTTCCATGGCGCGACGCGCAGCTTCTGCTGCAAGCCCCTCCAGATTTCCATCATGGATCCGGCGCTCCTCAATTCCCGTACGCGTGCGGATCCATTCGTCGGAGGTGTCGAGAAAACGTTCCAATTCTGTATTCTTTATGATAAGCTCCGGCGTGGCGCTGCCGGTACCGATGAATTGCATAGGACACGACCCCTTCCTGTTTATTGCCTGTGCTCAGAGAGCTCAAGCTGATGCTTGATAAAGCTTGTCATATTGTGGAGGGCGGAAAGCAGGACAGGCCGTTGTTCCGCGTCTACATCTTTGATAAAAGCACGAATCAGGTGCTCGTGAAAATACCGGTGCATGGAGTTTACTTTTTCTCCCATGCGCGTCAATTCCACATATACGACGCGTCCGTCCGTATCAGAACGCCGCTTGACAACGTAGCCCTTTTTCTCAAGTTTCTTCACCGCAATGGTCATAGATGGCAGCGTCACCTGATGTTCCTGCGCGATGTCGCTGATGGAACAGCCGGACAGGCGCCTTTGCCAGACAGTCTCCAAAATGTGCAGTTCACTGATGGAAAGCTGTTGTCCGCTTTGTGAGAGAAGCTGCTCCTCAAGCCGCCGAATGGAATCATAAATCCCATTCAAAATGGTATTCAGCTCGGAAGCATAGGTGTCCAGCATGAAAAACCTCCGTGCAAATAGTTAGTTCATTTAATTAGTTTCCCTAATCATATACCAGACGAAGACATTTTGTCAAGAGAAAAAGTGGAAAAAATGACGTTTCCTAAGAAATCGCTCAGGTACCGCGGGCTTTTTTGCGGTAGAGCATACCGGTAATGTCGGCCAGCAGCCACCCAATGGGCACGGCAACCCAAATCCCTACGACCCCGATTGCGGGAATCGGCGACAGAAGGTAGGCCAGAAGTACGCGGGTACCCAGTGAAATGATGGTGAGCACAACGGAAATCCCCGGGCGTCGGATAGCGCGATAGTAGCCATAAAGAAGCGCGAGCAATCCAATTCCAAAATAGCAGGAGCCCTCAATCCGCAAATACTGTACGCCGGCAGCCAGTACATCCGTTTCCTCCGGTTGTATGAACAGACCGATGAGCTGTGGGGCAAAGATACAGACAAAGGTGCTGATGGCGGCGCAAAAGAGAAGTGCGGTGAGAAAAGCACTTTTGCAGCCTTTTTCAATCCGGTCATGTTGTCCGGCGCCATAGTTTTGCGCGACGAAGGTGGAGAACGCGTTGCCGAAGTCCTGCGCAGGCATATGGGCAAACGAATTGATTTTGACTGCCGCCGCAAATGCCGCCATGATGACGGCGCCGAAACTGTTCACAAGCCCCTGGATCAGCAGTACGCCGAAATTCATGATGGATTGCTGCATGGAGGTGAGAAAAGAAAGGCTGGCGATTTCGCGGACAATCCCGGCGTTCCAGCGCAGATGACGCTTGGCCGGACGCAGGGAGGGCACGCGAAATACCACATAGAGCGCAAGGCCAAAACTGGATACGCACTGCGCCAATACTGTGGCGATCGCCGTACCTTCAACCCCCCAGGAAAACTTCAAAACGAAAAGAAGATCAAGCGCAACGTTCAGGAGCGCGGAGACGCCCAGGAAAATCAGCGGAACCACAGAATTGCCTATGGCACGCAAAAGGCAGGCAAAATAATTATAAAGGAATGTCGCGCCTAGCCCAAGGAAAATAATCCGAAGATAATTTCGCATGAGCGGTGCGACTTCCTCCGGCACGCGCAGAAGCGTGATGATCATATTGAGCCCGGGAAGTACAATGGCATACAGGACCGCTGTGACGGCGGCAATGAAGAGAAAGGACAGACAAATACTGTTTTTCAAACGGTCCATATCCCGCCGACCGTACTGTATGGAAAAGGCTGCGCCGCTGCCCATACATAATCCCAGCAGGACCGACGTGAGAAATACCATCAGGGTATAGGAAGAGCCTACGGCCGCTAATGCATGGGAGCCCAGGAAGCGTCCTACCACCCAGGTGTCCGCGATATTATAAAATTGCTGCAGCAGGTTGCCGATCATCATGGGAAAGGCAAAACGAAGCAGATTGCCGGTAATAGGGCCTTCCGTCAAATTTTTTTGCATGTATAGTTCCTCTTTGTTTGTATCCGGATTTTCAAGAAGTAATATGGATGCTCAGACCTCCCCCAGCAGGCAAAGCCGTGGAATCCCGGCCTCGAGCGTAACGTTTAACCGCCAGCCGTGTCCGAAAGAGGGCTGCCATTCGTAAAACGTGCGTTTTTCCGTGCAGAAAGACTCCAAAATTGCGCAGATGGTGCCGCCGTGACAGACCAGACAAACTCGCGCCGCGGCATACTGAGCGGCAAATGGAACGAAACGGTTGCGTACGCGGGTATAAAACGCGTTGCGGCTTTCCCCCTGCGGACAGGGATCATCGCCGGTTTCGTCGGTAATCCATTGAATGTAACGGGGGTCAGTTCGAAGCATTTCATAAGACTTTCGTTCAAAAAGCCCAAAATTCATTTCCCGAAATTCCGGGACCGCAATCCGGCGCTCTCCAAGGCAGAGAAGATCGGCCGTTTCCCGGGTGCGGTGCATTCCCGTATCCGCAACTACGTCGAAAACGGGGAGAGGGCGGGAGGCAGCCAGCGTGAGAAGTTCCGTTTTTCCGTTTTCTGAGAGGTGCAGGTCGGTTGACCCGCAGTAAAGATGCTGTTCATTTGCTTCTGTGCGGCCATGCCGCAGTAAGGTTAGTTCCATTTCCGTTACCTCGGTCACAAGAGACAAAAGCCGAATCCCGGCGCTTCCGCAAGAAGTGCCAGAGCAAGCAGCATACAGGTTTCACAAAATACGATGGTAAAACCGGAGACATCCCCGTTTATACCGCCCAGTCGGCGTGCGGCATAAAGACCAAGCAATGTTCCAAGAAGCAGACCGGTTGCTACGGCAGCGCCGCAGACAAGACCTGCAAAGAATATCGTGGCAGCCAGCGCCAAAATCCCGGTTAAAAGCAAAACGGTTTTTACGGCGGCCCCATTTCCTGTTTTAAAATACGCGCCGAGTGAACTCCCCGGCATGGTTTTTACGCCAAGCAGTAAAAGTCCGGCGGCGCAGCGGGAAAGCGTAGGAATACCGATGAGGAGCGCAGTCCAGGCCGCGCTGCCGGCAGAGGTGTTATGTAAAAGCCAGACCGATGCCAGATCCGCTGCAAGAACAAACAAAAGAGAAATCACCGCGAAGGAACCGCAGTGGGGATCTTTTAAAATACGCCGCCGCCCTTCCTCATCCCGATGTGAAAGCAGCGCGTCGCAGACATCCATAAAGCCGTCAAGATGGAGAAATCCGGTCAAAAGACAGGCCGCAGCGACGGTCAGCACGGAAAAGAGCGGAGCAGGAATGGAAAACCGAACAAAAATCCAAACAAGACAGGCCAAAAGTCCTCCCAGTACGGCGCCAACCAGCCCCAGGCAAGCCGTCATACGGCTGCCGTGCTCCATATCCCAGTCTATCTGCGGCATGGGGATGGCTGTGAACATACCGAGCGCGGAAAAAAAAGAACGGAAATATTGCATGGTCATAACCCCTAACGTCAAACTATTTGATTGTAGCACGAGAAGCATCCGGTTGTAAATATTTATGGGAGGAATCTTGGATGCAAGAAACGAAAACCTTTGAAACAATTCTTCCAAAACGCCATTCATTCATTCATATGGAATTCACAATTGTCCACTACTCTACATAATAAATGAACGATTTACGGGAGGTTTTTTATGGTCATCCTGGTCACAGGCGGCGCGCGGAGCGGGAAAAGCCAATTTGCGCAGAGCCTTTTTGCGGAGAATGAGCGGGTTGTGTATGTGGCGACCGCGGAAATTTACGACGAGGAAATGGCGCAGCGGGTAAATCTGCACCGCCGGATGCGTCCGGATACCTGGCGTACGGAAGAACGTCCGCGGGAATTGAGCGGCGTGCTTGCCGGGGAAGAGGGGTGTCTGCTGGACTGTGTAACAGTGCTGACATCGAACATTATGTTTGCCCATACCGCGCAATATGAACGCATACCGCAAAAAGCGCAGGAAGAAACGGAGGCAGAGGTAAAGCGTCAGCTGGATAGCCTAATCGACGCTGCAAACGACGCCGGATGCCGTCTTGTATTGGTGACGAATGAATTGGGTTCCGGCATTGTACCGGAACATCATGTCTCGCGGGTGTTTCGTGATATTGCGGGGCGCGTTAACCAGCATCTTGCCCGGCGCGCGGACCAAGTTTATTTGTGCGTCAGCGGAATTCCGATAAAAATTAAATAAGAGTGAGAAATTCCAGATGAGAAAAGATATTTTTATCATTAACCCGGCAGCCGGAAAACGAGACCGGTCTGCAGAACTTGCCGCTCTCATTAAAGGCGTGGCGGAATCACATGGACTTACTTATCAAATATATATCACCGAGTATAAGGGACACGCAATTCAGATTGTAGAACGGGAGGCGGGGACAAATGATTCGGATCTCTGCCGGTTTTATGCCTGCGGCGGTGACGGAACGCTGAACGAGGTGGTCTGCGGCGCAGCAGGGCATGGGAATGTCCAGGTGGCGTGTTATCCTTGCGGCACGGGCAATGATTTTATCAAAATTTTTGAAGGGCAAGAGCAGTTTCTTGATATGGATGCATTGATTGAGGCCGACGCTGTTCCTCTCGATCTGATTCAGATGAATAATAAGTTCGCCATTAACTTATGTTCGGCTGGAATCGACGCACGTGTCGCCGATTGGGTGAAACGCAATCACCGCAAAGTTCCGTTAACGGGGAAGCCGGTTTATGATTTGTCGCTTGTCGTCAACTTTTTTGGACGTATTTCCCGTTATTATGAAGTGGAATTGGACGGAGAACGCTTGGATGGCGAATATTCCATCCTGGTTGCGGCTTCCGGGCGTTATTACGGCGGTGGATTCTATGCAATTCCCGAGGCGGAGCCTGATGATGGTTTACTTGATTTTCTGTTAATTCGTAAAGTCGGACATTTGGATTTGTTACGATTTATTGGGAAGTATCAAGCGGGTTTGCACAATGAATTGGGAGAGTTTCAAGTTTACCGGCGCGGACGGAAACTGGTTCTGCGCAGCCGGAATCCGGAACCTTGCAATTATGATGGAGAGATTCTGCGTACGAAAGAAACCGTGATTCAGCTGGCACCGTGGAAACTGTCAGTAGTGATGCCGAAAGGTAGCTGCATTGCCCGGTCCCAAAAAGAAAAATTGAGATATAGTGAGAAAACAGGAATAAGAAATAGCAAATAGGATATAATTTGTGAAGAAGGAGAATTGTGCCGGTTTTTTCATGGATGCCCCAATTCAGAACGCTTGCGAAATGAGGGGCAATGCCTTATCATATATAGTGTTAGCACTCAAGAGAACAGAGTGCCAAAAATGCCAGTCGAGGGTATTTGAAACCCCGGTCGATACAAAAAAGAGAACAGTGCTATCAGGAGGGATAAGATATGAACGTAAAACCGTTGGCAGACAGAGTCGTTTTGAAGATGGTTGAAATGGAAGAGACCACGAAGAGCGGCATCATTCTGGCGGGTTCCGCGAAAGAGAAACCGCAGGTTGCAGAGGTCGTAGCAGTCGGCCCGGGCGGCGTTGTGGATGGAAAAGATGTTGTGATGGAAGTCGAAGTCGGCGACCATGTGATTATGAGTAAGTACTCCGGCACAGAAGTGAAGATTGACGGAGAAGAACTCATTATTGTCCGCCAGAGCGATATTCTGGCAATTGTAGACTAAAAAACGAGGGAGGACAGGAAGTTATGTCTAAAATCATTGTTTTTGACGAGGAAGCCCGCCGCGCTCTGGAACGTGGCGTAAATCAGGTTGCCAATACAGTAAAAGTTACGTTGGGTCCGAAGGGCCGCAATGTTGTGCTGGATAAGAAATTTGGTTCCCCGCTGATTACGAACGATGGTGTGACCATTGCAAAGGAAATTGAACTGGAAGATCCCTTTGAAAACATGGGTGCGAACCTTGTAAAGGAAGCTGCTACGAAAACCAACGATGTGGCCGGTGACGGTACTACGACGGCAACTTTGATGACACAGGCAATTGTTCGTGAGGGCATGAAGAATGTGGCTGCCGGCGCGAACCCCATGGTGATGAAAAAGGGTATTCAGAAGGCGGTTTCCGCTGCAGTTTCTGCCATTAAGGAGAATTCCCAGAGCATCAGCGGTTCTGAGGACATTGCGCGTGTCGCCGCTATTTCGTCCGGCGACGAAGAAATCGGCAAGCTGATTGCCGAGGCCATGGAAAAAGTGGGGCACGACGGCGTGATTACTGTGGAGGAATCCAAGACGGCCGAGACCTATTCTGAGGTTGTCGAGGGCATGCAGTTTGACCGCGGTTATATTTCCCCGTACATGGTAACCGACTCTGAGAAGATGGAAGCCGTTTATGACGACGTCGTCATTCTCATTACCGATAAGAAAATTTCGAGCATTCAGGAACTCCTGCCGCTTTTGGAGCAGGTTGTGCAGGCTGGCCGCAAGCTCCTCATCATTGCAGAGGACATTGAGGGTGAAGCGCTTGCCACGATTCTGGTGAACCGCCTGCGCGGCACGTTTAACTGTGTTGCGGTCAAGGCCCCGGGCTTTGGCGACAGACGGAAAGAAATGCTGAAGGACATCGCGATCCTGACCGGCGGCGAAGTGATTACCGAAGAACTGGGCCTTGAACTCAAGGAGACGACACTTGCCCAGCTTGGCCGTGCACGTCAGATTCAGGTTTCCAAGGAAAATACCATTATCGTAGGCGGCGAAGGCAATCAGGAAGAGATCCATAACCGGATTACCCAGATCAAGAATGCAATCGAAGTAACCACTTCTGACTTTGATCGTGAGAAGCTGCAAGAGCGTCTTGCGAAGCTCTCCGGTGGTGTTGCGGTCATCAAGGTTGGCGCCGCCACCGAAACCGAGATGAAGGAAAAGAAACTCCGCATCGAAGATGCGCTGAACGCGACGCGTGCTGCTGTTGAAGAAGGCATTGTGGCGGGCGGCGGCGTTGCTTATGTCAACGCGATCCCGGCAGTTTCCAAGTTGGTTGGCTCTACTGAGGGCGACGAGAAGACCGGCGTGCGGATTGTGATGAAGGCTCTTGAGGAGCCGGTGAAGCAGATCGCGGTCAACGCGGGCTTTGACGGTAGTGTTGTGCTGGAGAAGATCAAGAATTCCCGCCGTATTAACTATGGCTTTGATGCGCTGCATGAGACGTATACCGACATGATTAAGGCCGGTATTGTGGATCCGACGAAGGTGAACCGTTCCGCACTTGAGAAGAGCGCTTCCGTTGCGGCGATGATCCTGACGACCGAGAGCTTGGTTGCCGACAAGAAGGAGCCTGTTGCTCCTGCGGCACCTGCAGCTCCTGATATGGGCGGCATGTACTAAGCTATAGCTGCTAACCCTTGAAATTGCTGGACTTTTGGACTCTGGAACAAGCGATTTAAGCCAAACTTAAGCCAATTAGTCAGCGATTTTGGATAGTGTAACACAAAAGGTCGGCACTCACTGGTGTAGTGGGTGCCGATTTTTTGCATTCTGCGGACAAACAAAACGCCGCCCCATTAAAGGACGGCATCAGTTATCTTTTTCGCTATCTTCCATATTGGCAAGTGCAAAGGTGATACATTGGTTAATCAACTCATTCCGGGATATACCGATTTCAGCGGCCTTGTTATCAATCTCTGCAAGTATATCTGTCGAAATTCGCATGGAGATAACTTCTTTCTCTGGTTTTCTTGGAATAAAGCTTGCCACTTCACCACCGCCTTCCCTTGCAATATTGTATCCTTTTTGCTATACTCAATCTATATTCTAAATTAGATAGCTTAATTAGAATACACAAGCGGGAGGTAAAGCGTATGTCTGAACTGTGTGTTAGATTCTTAGGGAAAGAATACTCTTTTCCGCTGGAATTAAAGAAGTATGTAGAGTATTGTAATGAGTTTAATCAAATCAACCGTAGGTTGGAAGCTGCCTTAGTAGAAACCTCAAAAAAGCCCCCGATGGGAAAAGATGATGAACCGAATGCGCTGGAAGATTTGGAAAAACCGTTAAAACAGGCAATGGTGCAAGAAGGGAGGCATATTATTTCCCGCTTGGCAAGTGACGGTATTTTCAATATTGTTGAAAGCGATGTCATCGAAAATAACAAAGGCTATATTCATTATTGCAAGACCTATGAAAAGTTATGGGAAGGCATTCGGGCAATAATGTCAAAAATGCTTGAGTCTTATGCTCAAGGTGTAGATCAGGCTTATAGTTCTGCTTCGTCAAAAATCACCGGCACAGGACTCCGCTTGTACTCAAACAGTCTCATTTCTCATGCAACCTTCGCAGCGATGGAGTTAAGCGCAATCCGAAAGCAGTCTGCCGAAGCGGAAAAAGAATATTCCGCAGCAATTGATAGTTGTTATAATAATTGCCGCTCATATCAAGACAGGGAAATCCTAAAGCTATTGGTCGAAAAGGTTTATCCCGAAATTGCTACCGCCTTTTCTCTTTTCGTTTCTGAACTGATGGAATTTTACCTTGGCAAACTTAGCGAACATTCTCTCTTCGACTACACTAAAGTAAAGGCATACAGTGTTAAGCGTTCGGGTGAATTGCTCAATAATCTGTCAATTGTTGAGGGGAAGCAAAGCGTTATCGAAGAGGCATTTAAGGCTTGTCCATATAACCCTGATGTTTATATTAAGTCTTTTGCTCTTGACGCATTTGATGCAGAAACCTTTGCTACTGCGCAAGAATTTAAGCAGGACACCGTGTTAATCGTTGAACTGGAAACCTATTGCAAGGAGCATCTATCCGAATTTGGTAAGGTAAAACAGCTTTGCGGTATAATTTCTAAAAATACAAATCAGCCTCTGTCTGCTCTGCTTAGTGAGCAATATAATCCAACTGTAAAACTGATTGAACACAGCTATGCTGAATTAAAGGAAGTTCAGGGCGATCCGAAACTTTTAGACCGCTGGATCAGGAAAAATGTCTGCCAGCAAACGAAGGATATTATAAAATATACTGCTGACGAAATCCATGATAAGGTGCAATCAGCCATCAACAATATTGTTCCTGAAGAAGTATTCTCAAATCTTGCAGGAGTAGGTCTATTAGTGCCTTCGTCACTGCACAATGAAGATAGCAATGCTGTTCAGCGAGATATTATCAATACTGAGTATGTCGAAGCCCTGTCAAACTGTGTAAATGCGTATGTTGCCGAGGCGATTGAGCGAAAGGGAAAATACGATCAGGCTTATTCTGATTACAGCGCAGAAGTACAGCGTCAAAAAAAGGTCATAGATGACAAGAAAGAAGAATTGCGCTCTGTCAAATTATTCAACTTCTCACTGAAAAAGAGCCTAAAAGCAGAAATTGACGAGTTGGAACGCAATCTTTCCCAACACTGCAAAATCAATGATCCTGTTAGTTTTCGGAAATCCTTTGAGAATATGTATCAATGATATTTCCATCGGCATCAAAAATGTGTCCGTATGTTGAGCGGGTGTACTTAGCCCCGCCAGCAAAACAAAAACTTCCAAAAAGTGTAAAGCACCCCCTACCCTATAACAAATCCCCTGTCCAATCTCGGGCAGGGGATCGTTTTTATTGTCGCAACTCTTTCTTGTATCGGTAAAAGGTATTCCGGGCAAGCCCTGTTAGCTGCATAACTTCGGCATCGGTCAAGCTACCGTTAAAATCCCGTGAATGCTTCCTGATAATCTCTTTGGCTGCAATGCTTTTCTTAGTTGTCAACTTTGCACCCTTTGGTTGTCCGATCTGCTTACCGTTCAACCGTGCTGTTTCTATTCCTTCTCTTGTGCGCTGGTGTAGATCGTCAACTTCCTTTTGTGCCTGAGCAAATGCGGCAATGATTTGTTCCCGGCGCAGCACTTTCAAATACTCATTGATGGCAGCAAGTATAATGTCAACACTTGTTCCTGTCATGGGTACACCTTCCGACAATGCCTTCTCATAGGTCGCAGTATCAATATAATGCTCCTTCAAGAACACAAGATGTATTCCCTTGTTATACAGTTGTTCATATAGTTCAATACCTTCTTCTGCATTACGGCTCATTCTGCTAACGCTGTCAAATACAATCATGTCACCTTGCTTGACTGTCTTAATCAGCTTTTCAAACTCTTTGCGTCCCTCTACCTTTGTCCCAGTAAAGGCTTCCTGCACAATGATTGCATCCGAGTATTCTGCCAATATATTCCGCAATTGCCTGTCAATTGACTGTTCTTTCCGACTTATGCGACAATAGCCGTATGTTTTACCCATATCAATGACACCTCTTAAATTCCCGGAAAGTATGTTAAATAACGCTCGTTAGATTTGATATATTATTTGTACCTTCATAGCGTGAATTTGTCAAGCGGTTTTAATACAATTCTCGGAAACCTCACTTTTGATACTGCCACAAGGACAAAAGAAATCAGACCCCATTTTTCTTGTATTTCTGGTTATTTGCTGGTTTGTTCTCGCTCCATTGTTTCAGTAATCGCCCGTTTAATAAAACCGTTAACGCTTTCCCCTTGTTTGTCGGCGTGTGATTTTATTCTTTCATAGTCTGATATAGTCACATCAAGCGGTATTCGCTTTAGTTTTGTTTTCTGGTACTCATATAAATATTCCTTCCGTTTGTCACTCATTGCCATGTAATCACCTCCAATTAACACGATCAATTATAGCATAATCGAAAAGATATGTACATAACAAAAATGGACAAAAAGTTATGTACATAATTGTACATTCTACCACTTGAATGTTATGTACATAACTGCTATAATATAATCAAGCAAGAGGGAACAGGGAAACGCATTCCCCAGTAGGCCAGCGGCACGAACGGACTCACGCCCCTGTTCCCAAAATAAAACAAAGGTGGTAAATGATATGTCTACAATCGAACTGGAAAGCAAATGCCGGGAACTGCGTCAACTGCAAGCCCTGATTGACGAAGCGCAGCAGGAGGCCGAAGCCATCAAAAACGCTATCAAGGCCAGTATGGGCGATTGTGAGAGCCTTCAGGCGGGGGAGTATAAAATCTCATGGAAGCCCGTAGAAACTGCCAGAATCGATACCGCAAGCCTCAAAAAGCATTGTCCTGAACTTGCAGCTATCTACACCAAAACCACCATTATACGGCGGTTTATCGTGGCTTAATTCAACGGCTGACCTATCGGCCTGACGGGGAAAATCAAACAAAGGAGATTACACATCATGAAAGATTCTTCGCTGCTCGCCTTCCTTGCTCTGCTCTCAAACTATGACTATTTCCGCATCCAGCAGGAGGACAAGCCGCCTTTTTACTCTACGGGTATTGACCGCTCTTGCGGATGGGTATTGCGCTTTGATAGGAAGTTTGCTACGCCTGTTTATTCCGAAGGTGAATTGTCCGATGTGAGAGCAGTTAGCGATAATGAGTATGATTGTACCATTGGCAGCTATACATACCATATCCAAACACTGCACATGAAGCCCGCTCGTATTCCACACCACAAGCATAAAGCATGGAACAGCATTGCTAATTTTGCAAGTGTGGAGTATATCAGTCCTGACAAGTCCAGATATGACAGCGAAACAGGTTGCGTGTTTTTGGTTGTTGATCCTGACAGTCTGGGCGAACTCACACCAATCGAACAGGCGCAGATCAAGAGCCTAATCAATGTGCAACTTAAAGGATGCGGCAGCGGGAAACAGGTTTGTAGAACTGTATATTATCAATGTGATCCGCTCGATACCCGGCAAATCATTTATACTGGTATGTATGATCTGGAAACCAGAAAGCCAGCAACAAAGGTAATGGCATACAACACCAATCTTGCGCAATCCATGACCGCAGCCGAAGTTAAGAAGTATTCTGCTCTGTTGGAACTGGCAAGGCGGTATTACACTGCGCAGATTGCTTGACAGTCAATTTCCTGTGCAATACAATAACAATAGCGAGTAATACAGGAGGTGCTTCCATGCTGTTTGAATCCTTATATCTTCTGTTCTCTCTCGGCAGTGAGAAAGCCCAGCAGAACGCCGTAGCTCGACAGGTGGAGCAATGGGATCGAGAATTAAGGCAAATGGATGTATGGGACAGTGCAGAACGGCAAATAAAAGAGCATTGCAATTTCTATAACAAAACAGTACTACCAAAGAGAAAAGAGTTTATTTACTTCGCCGGAAACAAGGACAAAAGTAGAAACATAAGCATGGTTGACATTCAGGCAAACCGGGAATATTGGAGCAGCGGATTAAGCCCACAGGATTTTGCTGTGAAGTACTTTCGCAAGAAGTTTTTAGATAATCCACTTTGGGAAAGCGAGTATGAATCTTATTGGCCGGGTTTCACCGAAAACAAAGACCTCTATCTGTTTGATCGAGAGGGAACGGAAACACATTTCACATTGTATGCTTACTATGGAGATCTCCATAAACAGGATCATGCGAAGTATCGTGTGATACGCTATTACAGCAGCGGAAATACAAACGCAGAAGAAATAGTATTCAGGATCACAGAGGAAAGCAAAAAGATGAAAAAGGTTACTGGATGCCTACACACAAAGCCGCATGGAAACTATAAGTTCTCGTTTTATATTGAAGATACGGCAAGCGAAGATCAAATCAAACAAAAAGTTGATGAACTGCTACAAATCTCGGTAGACTATTCCATAAAGGATGTTTAAACTCAATCAATTGCCAGCCAAAACAAATTAAACCGTCCCGCTCAATATAAGAGTAGGACGGTTTTTTTGCGCTAAAACACTGACAACTAACAGGCAAACTTTTTTCATTTGCCTATTGACAATACAAATGTATCTATGATATACTGGTGGATGAAACGCACACAATAAGAAGCATATACTTTTCCTTTTCGCATTTATAATACCACATTTCAAGGCGTTTGTCAAGGGTGGATTTGCAAAAATTTTAAAAAAGTTTGTTTCTGGTAGGTTGTTTCAATTTTAGATGGAGTAAGCGAATTTGATAGCAAGGGAGGTATGCCATGTCAGAAATAGAACTAAAAGGATTCCGTGTTAATTGTGATACGGGTGAAACGGAAGAAATAGAAGATGTTTCACGAATTATTACTAAGCAACAAGAATTTGCTATTGCAGCACACAAGGAAGCAAAAGCAAACAAAGAACACTGCAAACGAAATTCAAATAAGCTGGGAGGCTTTGTGTTCATGCGGACACTTAACCCAAAAAAGAAAATTAGTGCGCAGACATTAGGTCGTCTTGCTTATTTGTCTGTTTATATGGATTATGACAATAACAGGCTAATGAGAGGGTATAAGCCAATATACAAGCAGGAATTGAGCAAATTACTTAAAATCCCTCAATCAACTGTCAACGATTTTTTGAAGGAAACACAAGCGTCTGAGTATCTACGCATTGATGAATACGGCTATATTTACCTATCTGATTTCTTTTTCAAAGGAAAATCTAAAATACGAAAAAAGATTCAGTTGTTTATTGATCCTATTAAATCCCTCTATGATCGAATTACCATCGAAAACCAAAAGAGCGGCAGGAAAAGTAGAAATCAGAGCATCAAGCATTTTGGTTATGTGATCCAGTTAGTTCCCCATGTCAACAAGGAATGGAATATTATTTGCCACAATCCAGACGAACGGGACATTATAAAGGTATTACCAATGTCAATTTATGAAATCTGCCATCTTTTGAAAGTTAGTCCTTCTCATAGTGATAAACTTGTCAATTCTCTTATGAGCATAAGTTTTATCGCAAAGCAGTCAGGCGGTGAACAGGCATTGTGTAACTTCATCAAAGATCGGGCAAGTGGGAAATATCGCATGATTATTAATCCAGATGTGCTTTATATGGGTGTCCACTCAACGGAAGTTAAGGGATATGCGCAATTTTTTCCTGTCAAATATCCAGATAACTAAACAAAATAACAAGTATTCGCAATTTTTCAGACCACTCGCACTTATTCGTTAAAAAACGGGAGGGCAGTCGCACTTATTCGTTAAGCCTAAATCTTTTCAAACACTCCAAAACTCCCCTGTTTATGGCAATTTGAAAGCGATGGATAATAAAATTTGGTCAAATTCGCCTCTATCTATAATACGAGCCGACTTTGTTGGCTCTCCCATTCCCGTAGGGACAACCATTCCCCCAAAGGAACAATATATACTATGTGAGGTAATCCCTAATTACCGAACATGAGGCGTTTACGCCGAACACCATCCCGCAGGGCAACACAAGAGTGCCACAAGACCCAAAACCATACACAGGCTATATGTGTTCGCACACGGGCGAAATGGTTTTGTCTTGCACCTGCAAGAATGGTTTTTATTAACATCCCCCGCTTTGCGCTTGAAACGCAGCGGGTTATATTAAATGGTTTGCCCTGCGGGATGGTTTAATATAGCATAGCACAATTTATTTTGACAAAGGAGATTTGCAATGTATCAAACACTGACCACAAGAGAAAATGACTTCCGTGATCCCGCTATTATCAAACTGGATTTGAAAAACTATCTCAACAAAACTTTCTTTGACAGCAACACAAAGGCCAGTGGAGCAATCCACAAACGGCTTGAAAGTGTATCGCCCGATTTGTACGCCGCATATCTTCAGTGCGCAAAGCTGAATCGGGATGAAATCAAGAAGTCATTGGAGCGGAACACATTCGACAACAATTTCCACAAGGCGAGTTATCTGCTCGGCATCCTGAAAAGGTATTCGGCGGCTGATACCACACAGCAAGCACCGAAGCTGACCTATGCACAGCAGCGTAATCAAAGCACACTTGCACCGGGCGATATTCCAACGGTATCGGAGGATGAATTATTTTAGTTCTTCTATATGGCTCATTTTGACGAGCGGTAAAAACTTAAAATGCTCATGAACATGGTTATATCATTGCTTTTCCCCAGGAGGGCAACCGTGCAAATAACCACAAATACAAGAATAGCTGTTTTCGCATCGGGGGCGCATCGGGAAATAGCCTTGTTTATGGCGTTTTAGATACACTTTAGCGTGTTAAAGAGTCTTGAAATAAGGCATCGGATCGAAAAATATTACAGAGCGGTTTCGAGTAAATGAGTTAGTTTACATAAATATAAGATTGAAAGACAGTAACAAGACAACATACAGTAACAAGATCACGAAAAGGAATAAGACTATATGAAAGAATATAAAGTTCAAAGATTAAAAATATGGTCGGGGGCTGGAAACGGAAGGAGTGATCTATGCTTACTGTTCCCATTTGGGAAAAATCAAATTTGACGCTGGAAGAGGCCGCAGCTTATAGTGGCATTGGCATTAACAAAATTCGTGAATTGACAAATCATGAAAAATGTCCGTTTGTGCTTTTCATCGGAAACAAAAGATTGATCAAGCGCAAATTATTTGATGCTTATACTGAACGAGCATATTCAATCTAAGATATGGACAAGCGGACTTTGAGAAGATATAATTATTACACTATCCAAAGTCGCTTCCCGAAAGGAGGCTATCATGGGGAAGCGTAAAGACAGTAAAGGCAGAGTATTAAAATCGGGCGAAGGGCAACGCCCTAATGGCACATATGACTACCGTTATACGGATCGCAACGGCAAACGACAGCGAGTGTATGCAAAAACGCTTGACGAATTGCGCCGAAAGGAAGATGACATTCAAAAGGATATTCTGGATGGGATAGACAGTTCAGCCGGTGAAATTACGGTTGTAGAATTGGTCGAGCGATATATTAACTTGCGCCGTGATCTAAAGCAAAACACACTAAGAGGATACGGGACTTCATTCAACCGTATCAAGCAATCAGAATTCGGGCGGCGCAAAATTAAGAATGTCAAAAAATCCGATGCAATGGCGTTTTTCATTTTCCTGCATGACTCCGGGCTAAAGCGAAACACAGTAGAGCAGGTAAACAATCTGTTGCGCCCTGCATTTGAACAGGCCGTTGAGGATGACGCAATCAGGAAGAACCCGTTTAAATTCAAAGTGTCTGACATTCTTCCTGATGATTCAGAAAAACGGACTGCTTTAACAAAATCCCAGCAGGAAATCTATCTTGCGTTCATGCGTGACTATTCCAGCGGGAATTATTTTGACGATATTGTGATCCTGCTACATACTGGACTTCGGGTATCGGAGCTTTATGGGCTTACAACGAAAGATGTGAATCTTCAGGAAAGGCGCATTTCAATTAATAAGCAGTTGTGCAGAACCGGGGATCGTCCGTACTTCGTAACTGAGCCAAAAACAAAAAGCGGTATAAGGAATATCCCCATGAGCGATCCCGTATATATGGCGTTTAGTCGAGTGTTACAGAATAGGCGAACTCCCAAAGTCGAAATGATGATTGACGGTTATGCTGGTTTCCTGTTTCTGGACAAAGAGGGAAAACCAAAAGTTGGTATGCACCTGCAAAATCATATGCGGGGAGCATATAAGCGGTTTGTGGAACGATATGGGAAGATCATTCCAAAGATTAGCCCCCACGTGCTGCGACATACATTCTGTTCCGACATGGCGAAAGCAGGGATTGATGGTAAATCATTGCAGACTCTTATGGGACACTCCAACGTAAGCGTGACGTATGATGTTTATACTCATGTTGACTATGACGCTGTTGAACAAGCGTTTTATAAGGCCGTTGCAAACACCTGACCTTAAGCCAAAACTTAAGCCAATTGCCCGTAGAAGAGCATAAATTTGCGTAGATTTATGTGATTTCTGAAATAATCACAAAAACAACATTACGGATGAATAGTTCTTATTTTTGCAAATATTGCTTATAAATTGAGCAATTTCAACGAAAATAGTTCGGCGATATAAGTGTGGGTTTCCCTTGGGCGGCATGTATTAATTCCTCCATTTTTTCAAAGAAGCTGAAGCACCCGGCAAAACATCTGTTTTGCCGGGTGCTTTTACAGTTTGCTGCTGTTTTTGAGAAGATCCCTGGCAACTTTGGTTTGTCAAACGACCGTGTATCGCCATTAAGGAAAAGATGCATTTGAAAAGGACCAAAAATAAAAGAAAACTGTTTACAGAAAAGGTATTTTTAAAGAGGAACAAGCCTATTCTGCTTGACAAAAGAATAGAAATTGAGTATCATTTAGGGTATATCAGTAAACTGGGGTGGTGTGTGTGAAGATACTGGTGACCGGCGGGCTGGGGTATATTGGCTCCCACGTTTGCGTGGAACTTGCCGCAGCCGGCTGGGACGCTGTGATTGTGGATGACTGCCGTAATGCGAGTCCACGCGTACTGGAGCGGATTGCCCGGATTACGGGCAAAACCTTTCCGTTTTACCAGGAGAGTGTTTTAAATGAAGCGGCGTTGGACCGTATTTTTGCCGCACACAGGATCGATATTGTGATTCATCTGGCGGGGCTAAAGTCTGCGCCTGAGTCTGTGCAGGATCCGCTTTCGTATTATACCAATAATGTTTCGGGAACGCTTTCTCTTCTGCGCGCAATGGAACGCGCCGGTGTGCGCCGTATGGTATATTCTTCCTCGGCCTGCGTATATGGTGGTGTGACGGAAATGCCGGTGGGGGAGGATGCCCCGGTTTCCGCCATCAATCCCTATGGTGGGACAAAACTTATGTGTGAACGTGTGCTTACGGACCTTTGTCAGGCGGACGCTCGATGGAGTGTGCTGCTGCTGCGGTATTTTAATCCGGTCGGCGCGCATGAATCCGGTCTCATCGGTGAGGATCCGCGCGGTGTGCCGGGCAATGTGGCGCCGCGTATCTTGCGTGTCCTTGCAGGAAAAGATGCTTATTTTACGTTGACCGGAAACGATTTTCCTACGCCGGACGGTACGGGAATTCGGGATTATTTGCATGTGGTAGACCTTGCGCGGGGTCATCTCAGCGCGGCGCGGCACGTGATGGATACGACTGGGGCGTTGGCGCTGAACCTTGGAACAGGGCATGGCGTCAGTGTTCTGGAAATGCTTCACGCGTTTGAACAGGCTGCGGGGAGATCTATCCCGTACCGGGTGTTGCCGCGCCGGCCCGGAGATGCGGCGGAAAGTGTGGCACGCGCGGATTTGGCATGGGAGTTGTTGGGTTGGCGTGCGGAACACGATCTTTCGGATATGTGCCGGGATGCGTGGCGTTGGCAGAAGAACAACCCTAACGGATATGGGGATTGATCGGGGGAACGGAGTTTGAATAAACCTGTTTTGGTAATTCTTGCAGCGGGTCTGGGTACCCGCTATGGCGGCACAGCTGGACTGAAGCAGATCGACCCGGTTGGGCCGGGCGGTGAAATTATTGTTGATTACAGTGTCTTTGACGCAATACGCGCCGGATTTCAAAAGGTTGTCTTTGTCATCAAGCGGGAAATGGAAGATGCTTTCCGGGAAACAATCGGGAGCCGGGTATCCAGTCAGATTGAAACGGCTTATGCGTATCAGAAGATTGACGATTTGCCCGTTGGTTATACTGTCCCGCCGGGACGTATCAGGCCCTGGGGTACGGCGCACGCTGTTATGGCGGCGCGGCATGTGGTGAAGGAACCATTTGCAGTCATCGGCGCGGATGATTTTTTCGGATTCGGTACGTTTCGAGCGCTTGGCCGGTATTTGTCGGAGGTTGACCCGGAAAGCGAAGATTTTGCGATGGCGGGATTTACGATAGAAAATACCGTAACGCGTTATGGTCATGTATCGCGCGGTATCTGCGAGACAGAGCAGGGTTATCTGCGCGGGGTGACAGAACGCACGTATATTACGCTTGCGTCGGACGGCCGTCCGCAATACTCGCTGGATCACGGCGTTACCAATGTGCCCATTCCGCGGGGGAGCATTGTTTCCATGAATACCTGGGCGTTTACGCCGCGTATGTTCCATGAACTGGAGGCTGGGTTCCCGGCAGCCATTGATGCGATGGAAGATCCGCTGAAAGGGGAATATTATTTGCCTTCTGCGGTGGATGCGCTGATTCGTTCCGGGAAAGCGACCGTGAAGGTCCTGGAAACGAAGGAACGCTGGTATGGCGTGACCTGGCAGGAAGATAAGCCGCTCGTCATGCAGGCAATTGCCGATATGATAGCACGTGGGGATTATCCGGAAAAACTCTGGAAATAACAGATACAAGAAATTTTTTACTGGATAAGGGAAAAAAGAATATGATTACTTCAAAAGAACTCAGAAGCAAGTGGATCCGTTATTATGAGGAAAGAGGGCATCTGAATATCGGCGCGGTTTCGCTGATCGGCGACGGTACGACCGGCGTTATGTTCAATGTGGCAGGTATGCAGCCGCTCATGCCCTATCTCCTCGGCGCAAAGCATCCGTCCGGCCAGACGAAGCTCTGCAACGTGCAGGGATGCGTGCGTACCATTGATATTGAGAGTGTTGGTGACCCGACCCACTTTACCTTCTTTGAAATGATGGGTAACTGGTCCCTCGGCGACTATTTCAAGAAAGAAAAGACCCGGTGGTCCTATGACTTTTTGACGAAGGAACTCGGCCTGGACGGCGAAAAGTTGTGCTCCACTGTCTTTGAGGGCAATGATGCCGCACCCCGTGACGATGAAACCGCTGAGCTTCTGAAACAGGTCGGCATTAAGCCGGAGCATATTTTTTATCTGCCGAAGGAAGACAACTGGTGGGAGCTGGAAGGCACTGTCGACACGCCCTGTGGGCCCGATAACGAGTGGTTTTATCCGCGTCATGATACGCCCTGCGGCCCGAACTGCGGCCCCACGTGCGGTTGTGGACGCTATGTCGAAGTTGGCAATGACGTGTATATGCAGTATAAAAAGACGGCAGACGGCTATGAGCCGCTTGCCAACAAGAATGTCGATACCGGCTTCGGTCTCGATCGTCTGCTTGCCTTCTTAAATGGCGTCACCGACGGTTATAAGACCGATCTGTTTATGCCGGTCATCCACTATCTTGAAGAAAAGTCCGGCAAGAAATACGACGAGGATGAGCAGGCCAGGAAGGCCATCCGTATCATTGCCGACCATATGAGAACCTCCACCATGCTCATCGGCGATGTCAACGGCATCGTGCCGCAGAACAGCGGCGCAGGTTATATCCTGAGACGTCTGCTGCGCCGCGCCATGCGCTATGCAAGACAGCTTGAACTGGATATGAGCGTTCTGGCAGACGTCTGCAAGATCTACATTGAGCAGGTTTATGGCGAGGCCTATCCGTTACTGGTTGAAAAACGCGACTATATCTGCAAGGTTGTCAGCATGGAGGCCGATCGCTTTGCCAAGACCATTGACTCCGGACTGGTGCGACTGAACGACATGATAGAGACGCTGAAGGCAGAAGGCAAGACCGAACTTTCCGGAGAAGACGCGTTCCGGCTTTACGATACCTATGGTTTCCCGGTTGATTTGACGATGGAAATTCTGGGCGAGCAGGGTCTGACTCTGGATCGGACCGCGTTTGATGCCGATATGGAGGCACAGCGTGAACGCGCGAGAAGTGCGCGTGAGCGGCAAAGTGATCTGGGCTGGGTCGAATCTGGAAATACATTTGCTGCGAAATTAAAATCAGAATTTACAGGGTATGAAAAAGAACAAGATACCGCCAAAATCCTTGCGATTGCTGTAGACGGGGAATCTGCCGATGCTATTGGACACGGGATGCGCGGCGTGATGATTCTTGACCGGACGCCGTTTTATGCGGAAAGCGGCGGTCAGGTTGCCGACCATGGCACCATTCGTGCAAACGGCGCGGTATTCCGTGTGACGGACGTGCAGAAAACGCCGGATGGGGAAATTTTGCATACAGGCGAAATGGTGGAAGGCGGTATGTCCGTCGGGGATGCCGTGACAGCGGAGATTTGCGCTGTGCGTCGTGCGGCGATCCGCCGTGCGCACTCTGCGGCGCACCTGTTGCAGGCCGCACTTCGCCGTGTGCTGGGCAATCATGTCGAGCAGGCCGGTTCACTCGTGGAACCGGATCGCGTGCGCTTTGACTTCACGCATTTTGCCGCTATGACCGCAGAAGAAATTGCAAAAACAGAAGCACTTGTCAATGAGACCATTCTTGCCGGCATCCCTGGGAATACGCAGGAAATGCCGGTTGATGAAGCAAAAAAACTGGGCGCAATGGCGCTCTTTGGAGAAAAATACGGCGCAACGGTGCGTGTGGTGCGCTTTGGCGATTTTTCGCTGGAGCTTTGCGGCGGTACGCACCTTGACAATACGGCAAAGGTGGGCCTTTTCAAGATTACCGGCGAAGCTTCCGTCGCGGCGGGCGTACGCCGCATTGAGGCGGTGACCGGCAAAGCGGTACTGGACCTGCTTGCTACGCGGGAAGGCGAAATCGCGGACGCTGCCCAGGCGCTTAAAACGACTGCGGCCGACTTGCCGCGCCGTGCTGCCCAGGTCAGCGAGGAGCTCCGCGCACAATCACGCGAGATCGAATCGCTTTCCGGAAAGCTTGCCCGCGTGGATGCCGAGCGGATGTTGGGAACGGCCGAGACGGTTGGCAGTGTAAAGCTGATTGCGTCCGTTGTGGAAGGCCAGACCGCAGCGGGTTTGCGTACGATTTGTGATATGTTGCGTGATTTGGACGAATCGGTCGTTGCCGTGTTGGGAGCCGTGGCGGATGGCAAGGTGGTATTTGCCGCCTGTGCCGGAAAGTCGGCGGTCAAGGCCGGTGCGCACGCAGGAAATCTGTTAAAGGCTGCGGCAAAGGTTTGCGGCGGCGGCGGCGGCGGACGTCCGGACTCTGCAACGGCCGGCGGTCGTGACGTAGACAAGCTGCCCCAGGCAATTGCGGAAACTGCGGAAACGCTCCGTGGTATGTTAAAATAAGAGGTGGACTATGGACTGCGTATTTTGTAAAATTATTGCGGGGGAAATCCCTTCTAAAAAGGTATATGAAGACGAGCGGGTGTTGGCGTTTCGCGATATTGCGCCACAGGCGCCGACCCACATTCTGGTGATTCCAAAAGAACATATCCCATCCTTTGCCTATATTACAGAGGAAACGGCTGCGCTGGTTGCCCATGTGCTTGTTGTTGCTGCACGCATTGCACACGATGAGGGCCTGGAGGAGGGCGGCTATCGGATTGTTTCCAATTGTGGGCCGGATGCCGGACAGACGGTTCCTCATCTGCACTTCCATATCTTGGGTGGCAAAAAACTAAATGTGGAAATGGCATGACAGACGGAGTGTAAGAGATGAAATACGCACTGTTGGCAAATCCCGGACATAACCGTGTATATTTTGAAGAATCCAAAAAATTGGCGGCGGCCGAGTTGGAATTGGCTCTGCCTTGCCTGTCAGTTCCCTGCGGAGACATTCTGCCTGCGCAGATTGGCGGCGTATATTATCTGACCTTTTCCTCGGAGGCAGTTCTTACTGCCTCCGATCTTGCAATTTTATCACGTCTTTCCTTTGTTTATGCAATTTTTGAAGAGAACATGCGGGAGGGAAGGACAGCCTTTTTTCCATGCGAGATGGAGAATTATGCCTATATTGGGGAAGATATTGGCACAATTTTAAAGTATACGGGAAAAACAAACGAGTTATTTACACGTATGATGATCAATTGCGCGGTGTTTGCTTCCGGCGCACGGGAGTTTACGGGGAAACGTCTGCTGGACCCTGTAGCGGGGAAGGGCACAACGCTTTTTGAAGGTCTGGTTTATGGAATGGACGTATACGGTGTGGAAATTGGAGACCGCGCCGTCGCGGAGGCATGCCGTTATCTGCAAAAATACTTGCAGATGGGGAAGTATAAGCACAGTCTGAAAACCGAACGGGTGAGCGGCGCGGGAAAAACATTTACGGCGGAACGCCGTCATTTGGAGTTGGCGCGCGGCAGGGAAGAAGCCAAACGCGGAGAGTACCGGATTTTTGAAATGGTAGCAGGAAACTCGTGTTATGTAAATCAGTTTTATAAAAAAAGTTATTTTGATTTTCTGGTCGGCGATTTGCCCTATGGCGTGCAGCATGGAAATGTGACGAACGAGGGGCAGACGAAACTCTCCCGTTCTCCTGCGGCGCTGCTGCAAGCTTGTCTGACTGCATGGCGAGATGTTTTAAAGACAGGCGGCGTATTGGCGCTGGCGTGGAACGTGAATGTCCTGCCGCGCGAGGCGGCGGAGCGGCTTTTAGAGAGCGCAGGATTCACAGTTTTGCACGGCGGCGTATATGAACGTTTTCAGCATCGCGTAGATCAGTCGATCCTGCGCGATTTGGTGTTGGCCCGTAAGTAGGGAAGACGGAGGACAAAGAAGATGGTGCACTCTTTTTTGCTTATTGGGCAATCGAACATGGCTGGGCGCGGTGTCATCGGCAGCGTTGCGCCAATAGAGAATCCGCGGCTATATGTGTCGCGCAACGCCCGTTGGCAACCGATGTTTGTACCGGTGAATCCGGACAGGCCGTTTTCCGGCATTAGTCTTGCGGAAAGTTTTGCGGACGCATACAGCCGGGATCATGACGTGGACGTGGGCCTGATTCCCTGTGCAGACGGCGGAACCAGCCTGGCGCAATGGGCGCCGGGTGGGCTTTTATATGACCATGCGCTGATGCAGGCACGGCTCGCCCGGCGGACGTCCGTGTTGCGTGGAATCTTATGGCATCAGGGAGAGAGCGACTGTTCGCAGGAAGCCAGCGCGGTTTATGCGGAAAAGTTGTGTGAATTGATTCGAAGGTTAAGACATGATCTGGAAATGCCGGAGATTCCGGTCGTCCTGGGCGCTTTAGGTGACTTTTTAAAGGAGTATGACGAAGGAACCAGGAGGTATTATCCGGTGATCAATGCCGCTCTGCGGCAGGTGGCGGAAACGCAGGCGGCAACGGCGTTCGCTCCGGCGGATGGGCTGAGCGCCAAACCCGATCATTTGCATTTTGATGCGAAATCTCTTCGTGAATTCGGACTGCGCTATTATGCGGCATATCGCACGGTGGAACCTCCTGCAGATGCGGAACCAATTACCGGGCGGGAAAACGGTTTTGCCCGTACACAGATGGAGCAACTTTAAAACTGAGGGAAAATAGCGACGGAAAGAGCCGCTCTCCTGCAAAGGCGCCCGCTCATAAGGAAGTAATTTGATTGTCGCAGGGCGGCATGGCTGAAAGGTCATGCCGTCCTGCCTTTTCTTTGCCGTTCCACGGTCTGATCGTCGCCCGG
>CALWBW010000024.1 GCA_944376195.1 uncultured Clostridia bacterium
AACCTTATGTTCCTAAAGCAAAAGAGTGTCGGCCTTCAGGGCGCCGGTAAGACCACAAACGGTGCAAAGTTGGCCGGTTACTTCAAGCGGCAGGGCAAACGGCCGCTTATGGCTGCCTGCGACGTATACCGTCCGGCAGCAATCCAGCAGCTGCAAATTGCCGCTGGAACCTTTGAAATCCCCGTGTACGAAGAAGGACAGGGCGATCCGGTGAAAATTGCGCAGCATGCAGTCGAGCATGCGCGCCGCCATGGAAACGACATGGTCTTCATCGATACGGCGGGACGCCTGCACGTAGATGAGACCCTGATGGAGGAACTCTGCCGGATTCGCGACACAGTGCACCCGAACGAGGTTTTGTTCTTTGCAAACGCCATGACCGGTCAGGACGCCGTGACGGCGGCGAGCGAGTTCAACGAGAAGGTCGGTATCGACGGCGTTTATATGACGCAGATGGATTCCGACGCCCGCGGAGGCGCGGCGCTCTCCATCCGTGCAGTGACAGGCAAGCCGATCAAATTTATCGGTACAGGCGAAAAAATTTCCGATCCGAACGCAATTGAACTATTTCACCCGGAGCGGATGGCTTCGCGTATCCTTGGTATGGGCGATATGCTCACGCTCATTGAAAAAGCGCAGGCGGAATTCGATGAGAAAAAAGCCGAGGAACTGGAACGCAAGCTGCGCGAATCGAAGCTTGATTTAAACGACTATCTGGATCAGCTTCATCAGATGAAGAAAATGGGATCTGTGCAGGATATGCTCGGCATGATCCCGGGGATTAAGGCATCGCAGCTAAAGGATGTCAAGGTGGATGACCGGCAGTTTTTGCGCATGGAGGCGATTATTACCTCGATGACGCCGAAGGAACGCGAAAATCCGGAACTGATTAATTTTAGCCGGAAAAAGCGGATTGCGGCCGGCTGCGGACAGAAAGTGGAGGATGTCAACCGGCTTTTAAAACAGTTTGACATGATCCAGCAGATGTCGAAACAGATGGCCAAAGGCGGTATGCCAAACTTTGGGCCGGGCGGTATGCCCAAGATGAAGCGGACCAAGACCCGTCGTGGCGGCGGGAATGGGAAGTTTAAGCTTCCGTTTTAAAATTTCGGTATCATTTCGCATAAAGCGGATTCGATATACACAAAATGAGATACAGGTGGTGTAACCATGGTTAAGATCAGACTTCGCAGAGTCGGTGCAAAGAAAGCTCCTTTTTACAGAGTTGTCGTCGCGGATTCCCGTTATCCGCGTGACGGAAGATTCATTGAGGAAATCGGTACGTATAATCCCATGACGGAACCGTCTACGATCAATATTGACGGTGAGCGCGCGGTACAGTGGATCAAAAACGGCGCACAGCCGACCGATACCGTGAAAGTCCTTTTAAAGCGTGCCGGCATCATCTAAGGAGGCACTTCGTCTATGAAGGATTTGCTGATTTACATCGTTTCGCATCTGGTCGATAACCCCGACGCGGTGGAAGTGGTAGAGCGCGCCGGCGAGGCCGAGAACGAAACGGTCCTGGAGCTCCATGTCGCGAAAGACGACGTTGGAAAAGTGATTGGGCGCCAGGGGCGGATCGCGAAAGAAATCCGTACCATCATCCGCAGCGCGGCGAACCGGGAGGGCCGTCGTGTGACCGTGGAGATTGCGGGCTGAAAAACGGAGGGCGTCGCCCTCTGTTTTTTGTGTTTTGAGAAAGGAGTAACACTATGAAAATGACAGTGAAAATCCAGGGCATGATGTGCGAGCATTGCGTCCACGCCGTGAAAACGGCGCTGGAAGAACTCGACGGTGTCAGCGCCGAGGTGACGTTGAAAGACGGCACGGCGGTTCTCACATCGGAAGGCGAGATCAACGCTGCGCGTGTGCGTGCCGTGATTGAAGGAGAAGGCTACACGGTACTGGATATTGCCTGAGCTGTTACAGGCAAACAGGCCTCTGCATTTGCAGAGGCCTGTTTTTTTATTTCTTTTGAAACCGGTTCCCGGTATTGGCGTAAATGAGAGTGAAGACGATAACGGCGAAAAAAAGTCCAAGCCCTATGTAAAGCAGGGCGGTGTACGCAAGCGGTTCCGACAACGCCATGACAAGCATACATACAGCGAGCGCCAACATGATTTTTCCCATAAAGCGGCACATGGCACGGGAATCATACCGATCCCTTTGTTCTTTTGGCAGTGTATTATATCCCGCAATGAGAAAAGCGCCGTGGCCTCGTAAAAATACAATGCCGAGAACCACAAACAATAAGACAGGGAACAACAGAACCCAGAACATACAAAATCCTCCTTTGGCAATAGAACGGCTCGTTGTTTGAAATCAATGGGATTGGTTCTGTAACAGGAAGTTTTGCAGGAGACGGGAAAGCGCTTCGGCGTCTGCAAGAGCGGCACGCTCCTGCAAAAGGCCGGCGCCGCGCACTGCAAACCCGGCGGCTGCGGTGGGAACGCCGGTACGGGAGCGCTGGATCACGGCGAGATCCGAGACGAGAGGACCGGCAAAATCATGCTGTACCGGGCCTTCCGCCGCATGCAGAAGCGCTTCCGTCAGAGCAGGGTCGGCAATCGCACGTCCGGTCTGATGACTGACGACGGCGCCGCCGCCCAGCGCGACTGTCCCGTCTCCGCCGGGGATATCGCGCGCGGGGATTCCGTCGATGGTGACGGCCAGCTCCGGCGCAACCGTAAACGCGACGGCAGCCGCGTCCCGCGCGCCCAGCATATGCTGTGCGGAAAAGACCAGAGTGAGGTCCGCCTCCGTTTCGGTTCTTGTCAACACGTCAAGCAGGATGGCGGCGGAAAGCGCCCGCGTAAGGGCCGGAGCGGTGACGATGCCGCCTTTGCTGGAGCCGGAAGCGGAAAGGACAAAGGCTTCGGAGACCGCAGCGTCCGGTGCGTCAAGGAAAAGCTGCGTTTTGGTCAGTTTGGCGGTTTCCACTGAAAAATCCACGCCGATTACCCCGTGTGTCCCACGTGTGGAGACGACCGGCGCACCGGACACGGCACAGATATCCAGCGGGCCAAGGACGCCGAAACGGAATATGCCGTCACGTTCCCGGCAGGTGGTGAGAAGACCGGCGGTATCCGCGTGTGTGGAGAGCATGATACGGCGGCCGTTTCCGGAGCGCCTTACGAGAAGACTGCCTGCCGGCGTACGGCGGATATCGGATGTACAGGTGCGCGCCAGGTCCGCAATGGCGTCGACGGCGGCCTGTTCGAACCCGGACGGAGCCGGGATATCGGAAAGCATGAGGGCGGTTTGCAGAAGATCCATGGATATTCACTCCTTTATCAATGCGGGTAGGGGGAATGCGGGAGAGGAAACGCCTGTTACGGCGTATCCTGGGAAATTGCGGCGTCGCCAAAATACGCTGTGAGGATATCACGCGCAACCCGCGCGGCGTTGTTGCCTGCCGCGCCATGTTCAATCACAACCGCAACCGCGATTTCCGGGTCTTCGGCAGGTGCAGCAAGAATAAAAATACCGTTTGCACGGCCGGTTCCAACCTGCGCGGAACCGGACTTTCCCAGCACGGAAATGGGATAATCGGAAAACACGGTACTGGCTGTACCGTCTTCCGTGACGGCAAGCATTCCCTCGCGTATAGTATCGTAGATTTCTGCGGAAAAATCAAGGGTATTGAGAACCTCCGGCTCCTGTTCGTAGAGAATTTCTCCCGCACGTTCCACATGATCCATCAGATGAACGGCGTAACGGGTCCCGCCGTTTGCGATTGTGGCGGTATAGTTGGCGAGCTGGAGCGGGGTGAAGAGATGGTCGGATTGGCCGATGGCGGCCTGTAATGTGTCGCCGGCATACCAGTCGCCGTCGCGTGAATCCGGACCGGCGACGATGCCTCGCGCTTCCCCGGAGAGTTCAATGCCGGTGTATTCCCCAAGACTGAACAGACCGGCATACCGGTCGATGGCACGAATTCCGGTCAGGCGTCCTGCCTCGTAGAAGAAGCAGTTGCAGGATTCCTGCAAGGCCTGAGAGGCAGTTAAAAGGCCATGTACCCGCCCGTAATCGCGATAGACCCAGCAATGGTAGAGGTAGTTGGGCGCGAAGTATGTGTAAACGCCCTCGCAGCGAATTTGCGTTTCGGGCGTGATGACGCCCTCGGAGAGCGCGGCAAAGGCCGTGACAATTTTAAAGGTAGAGCCGGGCGCGTAAGTTCCCGCAATGGCCCGGTTAAACATGGGGGTCAATTCGTCCGCCGCGAGCGTGGCGTAGTTTTCCTGGAATGTGGAGAGATTGTAGGTGGGATAGGAGGCCAGTGCCAGTACGTCGCCGGTTTCCACGTCGAGGACGACGGCCGCGCCGCCGCCCGCTTCGATGCCCTCTTCCCGCAGTTCCTGGATGCGCAGGGCAAGCGAATCCTCGGCAGCTTTTTGCAGGGAGATATCCAGCGTGAGATAGACATCGCCGCCGTTTTGCGCGGGAGTTTCCCCGATCACACGCACAATTCCGCCGGAATCCCCGGCTTCAACCATGCGTTCGCCATCGATTCCCCGCAGCCAGGATTCAAACGCACGTTCCACACCGTCGCGCCCGACAATGGCGTCCATCGGGTAGCCCTGCGCTTCGAACGCTTCGGAATCTTCGGCAAGAATCAATCCGGTACGCCCCAGAATATGTGCGGCATAGGTGGTTTCATATTGCCGTTCAGAGAGCAGCGTAATGGTGACGCCGGGATAGTCTACCTGCTGTTCCGACAGAATGGATACGACCTCCATGCTGACGCCGCTTGCCACAAGAAAAGGGTTTTCATAGGAAAAGTCGGCCATTACCATATCAAACAGCACGCCAAGGACGCGCCGAACTTCCAACTCAGTAAACTCTTCCGGGATGCGGTAGACATCGCGGAGAGATGCGATGGCTTCCTCTGCTGAAAGCGATTCCTCCAGACCGTTCCAGGATAAAAACTGAGACATACGCCGCGCCGCCGCACTGTCCTGCTCCGCAGTGTAAGCATAAGGTGCAGACAGGGTGACCGGCATCCCATCTTCATAGACAAAATTATGGGCGTCCAGCAGTGCCAGCGTATTCCGGATGACTGTGCAGCGGGTATCGTTTGACCAGCTGAAATAATCGAAACAGACGGCATAGACGGTACGGTTGGTCACAAGCGGTACGCCGTTGCGGTCAAGGATTCTGCCGCGGGAGGCGGAAATGGTTTGCGTACGCACGACGGTATGTTCCTCCCGGGCATAGGAGCTTTCTTCCGGGGTGGTCTGCATGCCAAGCAGCACGGAAGTCAGAAGCAGAAGGGCGGCCAATGACAATACGGTTAACAGCGTCAAGCGCAGTCGGATGTGTGTCACAGGCGGTACCTCATACGGCGGCGCATGACCGCGCCGGTGGTCAGGCGATGGATCAGTTTGCAGAGGGGATAAAGCGGCAGTGCGCCTGCCACCGTGAATACGGTACACCCGCCGTATGCCGCCAAAAACGAGAGCGGTTTTATGGAAATTTGCAAAATTTGCGCTGCTGCTGCCTGAAGGGATAGACGAACGAGCACCAATCCCAGTGCGAAAGCCGTGACGGTTAGGAAATTGGTTCGCACACGATCCTCCGAAAGAATCCCTAAAAAATATCCTGCTATGAGAAAAACCGGCGCATACAGCGCGCCAAGATTTGTTACGCTTCCGTAGAGAATGCCTGCCAGAATCCCAAAAACGGCGCCCGGCTTTGCTCCCTCCAGAAAGGCAACGCATGCCACCAGCAGAGGGAGGAAGTCAGGACGTGCGCCCAAAAGCATCAGGCGGCCGGCATAGGCGGATTGGAAAGCAAAAACGAGAAAGAACACAGCGGCATAGAGCGCCCATTTTAAAAATTGTCGTATTTGCTCCATGACAGTCACTCCGATACCAGAAAATCTGTAATGATATAGACACGGCGCAGCGAAACAAAATCTGCAGTCGGTTTTACGACGGCAGAGCAGGAGAGTCCGTCTGCCTCCTCCCAAAGTGCCGTAATCCGGCCAATGAAAAGATTGGGCGGATAGAGCCCGCCTAGTCCCGACGTGACGACACGGTCGCTTTGCCGGGCCTCGCTTTCCTGAGGGAGCCAGACAAGAAGCAGTTCGCCGTTTTGGTAGTGCGTGGGATCGCCCTGCAAGACACCGGTTTCCTGGTTACGGGAAATCAGGGCGCCGGCCCGGAAATCTGCATCTAAAATGGAAATCATCTCGCACCAATTCGGCCCGGCGGCCGTGACGGCGCCGACCATCCCTTCCCAGACGATGACGGCGTTTCCGGGCGCGACGCCATCTTCCGTTCCGCGGTTTAACGTGTAGGTGACCCCATAAGCGCCGGACTCCGAAGCAATGACTTCAGCGGAGAGCATTTCGTAATCCGTATACCGGCGCTTCATTTGAAGAAGCTCTCGCAAAGTGGTGTTTTCCTCCAAAATTGCATCGGCTTCACGGATCTGCGCATCATAGGCGGAGATTTGGGCGCGCAGAGCGTCATTTTCTTCTTCCAGGGCGCGATATCCTGCAAGACTGCCCACCAAATCTTCGAAAAAATTTCCCGCGCGGGTCAGCTCATTTTGAAGGGGCGCAAGCAGCGTCGCCGTAATATATCGTACGGGTGACAGCGTGCCGGTACATTCGGCATAGACGGCAAAACCGGAGACTGTGAGCGAGACGAGAAGCGCGCAGAGAAAAAACAAATTGCGAAAATGTTTCAAGGAAAGCCCTCCTAAAAAAGGCAGACGGCGTGCCGGCGGCACGCAGAAAAGCGGCACAACGGATCAAAAAACGGGAAAGAAAGAAAAAACACGTGGTATCACGTCGAATTTCCCCAAAAAACAGAAGATGCCGCCCATGCCGGGCGGCTGAAAAAACAAAGACGGATTGCTTAATATGCTACAAAAAAGATTTTATAAAAGCGGTATATCCAGCCGCTTGAAAAGGTTCCCCAGACGAAAGAGCGGCAACCCCATAACAGTATAATAATCCCCATTTATCCGTTCGATAAACAGAGCGGCGAGCCCCTGGATTCCATAGGCGCCCGCTTTGTCAAAAGGCGGTTCCGCGTCGATGTAGGCGTCAATTTCCCGGTCTGTCAACGGCCGGAATTGTACCGAGGTAATCTCACATTCGCAGAGAAACCGCCCTTCCCGGTAAACACAGACGCCACTCATCACCTGATGTTCCCGTCCGGAGAGCAAACGCAGCATTCCCTGCGCTTCCTCCCGTCCGGCGGGCTTTCCCAAGATATGACCATCGACGGTCACGGCGGTATCCGCGCCGATTACAATCGCTTCCGGATGCCGCGCGGCAACCGCGCGCGCTTTCGCTGCGGCAAGCACGGTGACCGTTTCCTCACACGACGAACAATCGCGGCTGAGAGCCGCTTCGTCAATTTGCGCTTCTTCTACCAGAAAATCGCGGATACCGATGCGCGGTAAAAGCTCCCGGCGGCGCGGAGAGCACGACGCCAAAATCACGTGTCTTTCCATCGCCATTACTGCCCCTGACGGCGTCCGGATTCCCGGCGCGCTTCGGAGAGGTCGGCGCGCAGCCTTGAAATCTCATCGCTGTACGCCTTGATCTGCGCGCGCAGATTTTCCGCGGTTTCCTGCGCTTTGATTTGCTCGTCCGCCAGATTGCACGCCGCGAGAATCGTGGCGTCGTTTAACGGAACACGGCTGGATTCCAAAATCGCTGTAATTTTTGCGTCGACCAGCGATGCAACGCGACGGATGTATTCTTCCGATTCTGCGGCGACAATCGTATATTCTTCACCTGCAATCTGAACTTTTACGCGATTTTTCGGCAACGGAGCGCCGTCGGCGTTCATCACGCGGGACAGGTAGCTTGCAATGCTGTCTTTGGACTCGTTACTCATATAGTTAACCCCTTCAAACTTCTCAGTCAATTCCACTTTCTGATTCTATTGTAGCGAAAAATCGCTTGAAATACAAGAGGATTTTTCCGTCGAAGCAGGGATTCCCATCTGTTTTTGTTATAGTCCCAAGAGCGTTTCCGCGTTGCGGTGATCGATGCATTCCCGCAGCTCGCCTGTGACGCCCGCTTCGTCTAAAAATGCGGAGAGACGCGGCGGGGTGCTCCAGGGACAATCCGTAGCAAAGAGGATTTTATGTGGATCATGCAGATTCAGAATGCGCAGAAGCTGTTCCTGGGAAATGGCTTCCCGGACAAACGCAAGATCCAGATAAACATCTTTTCCGCACAGGCGGCGCTCCACTTCGTCCCAGTGCATCATGCCGCCCAAATGCGCGAAGATGAATTTGCTGGACGGGAAATCCTGAATAATTTTTTCGCACTGGTCCGGTTCCGAACAACGGGCGTCCGGAAAGGCAATGTCCCATCCGGCGTGGAACACGATGGGCAGGTCCAGTTCCGCACAACGCGCATAGATGGGATAAAGTTTTCGATCGTCTACTGCAAACCCTTGATAAGCGGGATGCAGTTTGATGCCCCGTATGCCCGCCGCTTTCAGGCGGTCTAACTCCGCAAGCGCGTCCGGCGCGTCGGGATGTACGGAACCGAACGCAAAGAACCGTTTTCCGTCGTTTGCCGAAATCGCAAAATCATTAACGCTGTGCTGCGTTCTGGGCAAAACCGCAATGTTCAGCAATACAGCGGCATCCAACCCCCATTCGTCCGCTTTTGCACGCGTATCCGCCAATGTACCGTCGGTATAATAGGGGTATCCGGAAACTTTGTGAAGACTGCCGACCGCACCGGCGGCCAATTTGTCCGGAAAACAGTGAACATGGAAATCAATTAACATAGAGGAATACGCCCCTTTTCATGAAAATACAGTGTTTCTCACAGTATAACATAAATCCGATTTTCTCCGGACGTACAATTTGAATGAAAATGTTTCAAAAAAACAAAGCTTTTTTTTCGTTTCCAGTGCACTTGTGCTGAAAAAACAAAAATATTTGCAGGATTTCATCGGAAAATAATGCATAATTAACGAACTAAAACGATTTAAAGGAGCGGAATCAAGAAAAAATATTTTGGAATGAAAGAAAATGAAAGAAAACTTGCAAAATTAAACTTTGTGCAAAATCACAGGAACCAGCCGGGTAAAACGGAAAAAAAGCTGTACATTTCCACAACTTTTATAGTATAATACTTACTTAGAAGATGCAGAGACTGCATCTCCTCCCACAAAAAATTCCAGCCTGCGATAATTTTGATACGAAAGAAACGAAGGAGGATCACACATGTCGCATAAGTATGTGTATTTGTTCTCAGAGGGCAATGGCAAAATGCGTGAGCTGCTTGGCGGTAAGGGCGCGAACCTTGCGGAAATGACGAAGCTGGGGCTTCCGGTTCCGCAGGGATTTACAATCAGCACCGAGGCCTGTACCCAGTATTATGAGGACGGCAGGCAGATCAATGAGGAAATCCAGGCGCAAATCATGGAATATATCGCAAAAATGGAAGAAATCACGGGGAAAAAGTTTGGCGATCGTGAGAATCCGCTGCTTGTTTCTGTCCGTTCCGGCGCCCGTGCTTCCATGCCCGGCATGATGGACACGATCCTGAACCTTGGCTTAAACGAGGATGTTGTCAATGTCATCGCGGCAAAGTCCGGAAACCCCCGTTGGGCGTGGGACTGCTACAGAAGATTTATCCAGATGTATTCCGACGTGGTTATGGAAGTCGGAAAGAAATATTTTGAAGAACTAATTGACCAGCTGAAAGAGAAAAAGGGCGTTACGCAGGATGTGGAACTGGACGCGGACGATCTCAAACTGCTTGCCAACCAGTTCAAGGCGGAGTATAAGTCCAAGCTCGGAACGGACTTCCCGGATGATCCCAAGGAGCAGCTCATGGGCGCCATTAAGGCTGTCTTCCGTTCCTGGGACAACCCGCGTGCCAATTTCTATCGGATGCAGAATGAGATCCCCTATTCCTGGGGTACTGCCGTCAACGTTCAGATGATGGCGTTCGGCAACATGGGCGAGACCTCCGGCACCGGCGTTGCGTTTACGCGCAATCCGGCAACCGGTGAAAAGAAGCTCATGGGTGAATTCTTGATGAATGCGCAGGGCGAAGACGTGGTTGCCGGCGTCCGTACGCCGATGCCCATTGACAAGATGGCGGAGATCATGCCGGAAGTCTTTGCGCAATTCCAGGAAATCTGTAAAATTCTTGAAAATCATTATCGTGATATGCAGGATATGGAGTTCACAATTGAAGATCGGAAACTCTATATGCTCCAGACCCGTAACGGCAAGCGTACCGCTGCTGCGGCCCTCAAGATCGCCTGTGACCTCGTGGACGAGGGGATGATCAGCGAAGAAGAGGCGCTGCTCATGATTGATCCGAAGCAGCTTGACGCATTGCTGCACCCGCAGTTTGAGGCGGCCGCTCTGAAAAAGGCCCAGCCGATTGCCTCTGCGCTGCCGGCCTCTCCCGGCGCCGCCTGCGGCAAAATCGTCTTTACGGCGGAGGATGCTGTTGCATGGGGCAAGCGTGGAGAAAAGGTGGTCTTAGTCCGTCTTGAGACTTCTCCGGAGGATATTGAGGGCATGCACTATGCGCAGGGTATCCTGACGGTGCGCGGCGGCATGACCTCCCATGCGGCGGTGGTTGCGCGCGGCATGGGTACCTGCTGTGTGTCCGGTTGCGGCGCCATCCATATGGACGAGGCAAATAAGACCTTTACCCTGGCCGGTAAGACCTATCACGAGGGCGATTGGATTTCCCTGGACGGTTCCACCGGTAATATTTACGGTGAGGCGATTGCGACAGTTCCTGCCACCATTTCCGGTGAGTTTGGCCGCATCATGGCCTGGGCGGACAAATACCGCAAATTGCAGGTCCGCACCAATGCGGATACGCCGAAGGATGCGCATCAGGCGCGTGAATTCGGTGCGGAGGGCATTGGTCTGTGCCGTACAGAGCATATGTTCTTTGAGCCGGACCGCATCTCCGCGATTCGTGAGATGATTTGTTCCGACACTGTGGAAGAACGCGAGACGGCGCTTGCAAAGCTTTTGCCGATGCAGCAGAGCGACTTTGAGGCAATTTACGAAGCCATGGAAGGCTGCCCGGTCACCATTCGTTTCCTGGATCCGCCGCTGCATGAGTTTGTGCCGACTGAGGAAAAGGATATCGAGCTGCTGGCCAAAACCCAGGGTAAAACCGTTGCGCAGATCAAGGGAATCATTGCGGGACTCCATGAGTTCAATCCGATGATGGGCCATCGTGGCTGCCGTCTGGCCGTCACATATCCGGAAATTGCGCGTATGCAGACCCGTGCCGTGATCCGCGCCGCTTTGAACGTCCAGAAAAAGCATCCGGAGTGGAAGATCGTTCCGGAAATCATGATTCCGCTGGTTGGTGAAGTGAAAGAACTGGCCTATGTTAAGAAGATTGTAGTCGAGACAGCGGACGAGGAAATCAAGGCTGCCGGCGCCGAGATGCAGTATCATGTCGGTACGATGATTGAAATTCCGCGTGCGGCGCTTACCGCAGATGAAATTGCAAAAGAGGCGGAGTTCTTCTCCTTTGGTACGAACGACCTGACGCAGATGACCTTTGGCTTCAGCCGTGACGATGCCGGAAAGTTCCTGCCTGCCTACTATGCCAATAAGATTTATGAGAACGATCCGTTTGCCCGTCTGGACCAGATCGGTGTTGGCCGTCTGATCGATATGGCTTGCAAACTTGGCCGCAAGACCCGTCCGGATATTAAGCTGGGCATCTGCGGCGAGCATGGCGGAGGTCCGACCGGCGACGAGTTCTTCCATAAGGTAGGCCTGACCTATGACTCCTGTTCTCCGTTCCGTGTGCCGATTGCCCGTCTGGCTGCCGCGCAGGCCGCGATTCGCAATAAATAAGCGAGATAACTGAAATAAGAAAATCCCCGGTGCGCATTTTAAAGTGCGTACCGGGGATTTTTGTGTAAGGAAGCCAACTTTTCAGCGGACTTCGGTTCTATTATATGTAGCTGAAAATCCATTTTTATCATGCGTGCTGCCAAAGACGCGGAGTATCCTGCCGGAAAGTTTGCATCTGCTTTCGATAGCAGGCTGCGAAGTAGAGAATTTCTGCAACAGAGGTGATGCTCCAGGAAAAGACGTAGAGCAGGTAGAGGGAGGTGATGGTGCCGAAATATGCAAAGACGGTGTAGACCCAGATAACACGGAATACACAGGATCCCAGGATTACAATGACAGTTGGTACAAGACTCTTTCCCAGCCCTCGCGCAGCGGCGATGGTACAATCCATGAAAGCAGAAACGGCGTAGGAGAATCCCATGACCGTCAGACGCGCCATGCCGGCCTCCGCCACCGCCGCATCGGTGGTGAAAAGCGCGAGAAACTGCCGTCCGAACGCGACGAGCAGCAATCCCATGACGGCGCCAATCCCGAAGGAGTAGGCAAGACTAATAAAATAACTGCGCAAAATCCGTTCTTTTTTTCCGGCGCCGAAGTTCTGTCCCATAAAGGTGGCGCAGGCTGTATAAAACGCGGCCATGACGTCATAAATCAGCGCGTCGGCATTGGTTGCCGCGGAGTTGCCCTCGACAATGGTGGCGTCGAAGGTGTTGACGCCTGCTTGGATAAAAAGATTTGCAATGGCAAAAATAGCGTTTTGCATCCCGGAGGGAATGCCAAGGGAGAGAATTCGCAGCGCTTTTCCGCGCGTAATGCGTAAAAAAGCACGCCGAAGCGCACAGGCATCCTCGCGTGCGTGCAGGGCCAGGAGGACCAGACCGGCGGAAAGATACTGCGAAATGATGCTGGCAATCGCGACGCCGGCTACGTCTAACCGGCAGACGATAACGAAAAATAGGTTTAAAACGACATTAATGACCCCTGCAATGGAAAGAAAGACAAGTGGACGTTTCGTATCTCCCACAGCGCTTAATACGGCGTTACCAAAATTGAACACCGAAAGCGCCGGCATACCGAGCAGATAGATGCGCAGGTATAGCGTCGCACCGTCGATAAGTTCCGGTTTGGTGCCCAGCAGTTCCAGAAGAGCACGGGAAAAGGATATGCCCAGGGCGGCAACCAGAATCCCAATAAAGAGCGAGAGGATTCCGGCGGTGTGTACAAATTCCCGTACTTCCTGATCTTCGTGCGAACCAACGCTGCGCGCTACGAGGACGTTGATGGCGTTTCCCACCCCGATTAAAAAACCCGTGAACAGGGTGACCAGAATGGAAGTGGAACCGACGGCGCCCAGTGCAACGGGGCCGGAAAACCGTCCGACCACGGCAATGTCGGACATGTTGAATAGAACTTGCAGTACGTTGGTGAGAATGAGCGGAAGGCTGAAGAAAAGGATTTGTTTGCTGAGCCGCCCTTGTGTCATGTCTTGAATCCTGTTTTTCATAGATCTATGCTCCGTTAATTCTGCGGATGATCTCCGCAATTTGAATTTTGGCCTGTTCAATCTCCTCCCGGAAGGCTCGCGCGGAAAGACGCGTGGCGCCATGACCGAGGATGATGAGCTGTTCCAGACCGTCGGAAGTCGCTACACGTACCCGCCGGTGACGTCCGAGTTCGTAGGTGGTGCGTTCAATGTACATGTCCGCCGTTTCGGCCTCTTTGGTGTAGACAATGTAAATATTGTGATATCGTTCTACGTCACAGACGCTGCGTTGTACTTTATAGGCGTCAAAGACCAGTATGAGGACGCATTTGCGGAATCCCTGGTAGTTGCTTAAAATATCCATCAGGGTCTGACGTGCCGCGTCCATATTAACGGCTGCCAGCTTTTTCAGATCGTCCCAGGCAAAAATGATGTTGTAACCGTCTACAAGCAGATACTCCGCACCGGGATCCACAAGCCGGAAGTTGTCCGCCAGTCTCTCGCGAACGATAGGTTTTGGATCAAAGTAGTGCCCGTCCTTGATAGGGCCGTAGGTCCGTTCAAAAATGGCCTCCAGTTCCCGGTCTTCCCGCAGCGTTCCGGAATAGCGGGGGGACGGAATTTTCGATGGTATTCCGCCAGGCTGCTCGTTCTGCGGCTGTTCTTCCGTACCAAAACGCAAGCCCGTGTCCAGGTGCATGTACGCTTCCACGTGATCCCACCGTACGGTAAACCCTGCGCCATGTGCGCAGAAGACTGAATCTGCAGGATGATCGAGGTCGTGCGCCGGATCGTAGCCGGATGCGGCAATGACTTCTTCCGCATTATGACAGGGGGCATAGCCTTTGAGCGAAAGGGAGAGCTTGCCGCGTCCTTTTGTATAAGACGTGACCTCCGCCGCGTAGCCGCGTATGGTGGAAACCGGCGCGCTGCCGGTCAGCACAACGGTTTCCCCGACAGTTTCCGGAGGCGCAAAAGTACCGCTCATTTTACCGATGTCGCTCATGGCTCTGCCAAGCGATTCCGCGGGGAGTTCCAGGCGGAAATCGTAATAGGGTTCGAGCAGGATGCTCTTGGCGCGCATCAGACCCTGGCGTACGGCGCGGTAAGTTGCCTGTCGGAAGTCCCCGCCTTCCGTATGCTTGAGATGCGCGCGTCCTGCAATCAGGGTGATGCGCATATCCGTAATAGGGGAACCGGTTAAAACGCCGACATGTTCCCGTTCGCGGAGATGGGTAAGAATCAGACGCTGCCAGTTGCGGTCAAGCGAATCTTCTGGACAGGCGGTAGCAAAAGTGAGGCCGCGGCCGGGGTCGTCGGGCTCTAAGAGCAGATGGACTTCGGCATAGTGGCGAAGCGGTTCAAAGTGCCCAACGCCTTCGACCGGCGCCAGAATAGTTTCACGATAGACGATATTGCCCGCACCAAACTCCACGGCAATCCCAAACCGTTCCTGGATTACGTGCCGGAGAATTTCAAGTTGCACTTCTCCCATTAATTTGACGTGAATCTCCCGTAAATGTTCGTTCCAATCGATATGAAGCTGCGGGTCTTCTTCTTCAAGCTGACGGAATTTTATAAGCGCCGTATGGGGATCGCAGCCCTCCGGCAACAGGATTTGATAAGTCAAAACGGGCTCCAAAACCGGCGGAACAGATGCGGTTTCTATACCGAGCCCCTCGCCGGGCCAGGTTTTGGTCAGACCGGTGACGGCGCAGACCATGCCGGCCGGCGCTTCGTCCAGCGATTGAAATTTTGCGCCGGAATAGAGACGGATCTGGTCCGCCTTTTCTTCCCACGGATTCCCGACGGAGTCTACGCCGGTGAGTACGTCTTTCACGCGCAAAACGCCGCCGGTCACTTTCAGGTAGGTGAGGCGTCTGCCCGATGCATCGCGCGCAATTTTGTAGACCTTTGCGCCGAACTTCTCGCGGTACTGCGGGGGAACACTGAAGCGTTCCAGTCCGGCGAGGAGCGTCTCCACGCCCTCCAGTTTCAGGGCAGAGCCGAAATAACAGGGAAAAAGCTGGCGGCGGCGGATCAGCGTACCGATGTCACAGTCCGACACCCGGCCGGTTTCCAGATAACGAGTCAAGACATCCTCGTCGCACATGGCGATGCTTTCGTAAAATTCGTCG
This sequence comes from uncultured Clostridia bacterium, assembly GCA_944376195.1. Classification (GTDB taxonomy): domain Bacteria; phylum Bacillota; class Clostridia; order Oscillospirales; family QAMX01; genus Allobutyricicoccus. Next base: position 15,463 of record CALWBW010000024.1, read on the forward strand.
GTCTCTCCGGCGCTGAAATCTACCAGGCTGTCGGAAAACTGGCTGCGCAGCTCCTTGAGCAGAGGACCTTGTTCGGCGCCGGGAAGGTCCATTTTATTGATAAAGAGGAAGGTGGGAATGCCGTGCTGCGCCAGAAGTTTCCAGAGCGTGCGTGTGTGAACCTGGACGCCGTCCGTACCGCTGATCACCAGGATGGCGTAGTCAAGCACCTGAAGCGTGCGTTCCATCTCACTGGAAAAGTCAACGTGACCGGGCGTATCCAGCAGCATCAACTCCAGTTCGCCTGTACGGAACACTGCCTGCTTGGAAAAAATGGTGATACCGCGCTCTCGCTCCAGTTCGTGGGTATCGAGAAACGCGTCCTGATGGTCGACGCGTCCGAGCTGCCGGATAGCGCCGCTTACATACAGCATCCCCTCGGATAAAGTGGTTTTTCCCGCGTCGACATGGGCCAGGATTCCTGCTATCAGCCGCTTCATGCTTCCTCCCGTTATCTTTAAAATTTCACGTTGTCTATTGTATCATAAAACGAACGAAAGGCAAATGGCAACCTGCCAGGATATCCCGTTGCAAAAAGGCGGAGAATTTGCTAAACTGTCCTTAATCGGAAGAAAGGAATGACGAGTATGGCAAAGTTGGAATGTGAATTGACGGGAAATTTCCATGCTATTTTGCGGGATGTGGAGGATGCGGTCTTAAACGGAAGCAGCACGGCTACCTGCGAAGATGCGGCGGAATTTCAAACGGGGAATGCTTACTGCGCGGTGCGCGTGTATGAGCGCTACAGTGCGCTGGGTGGGAACCGCGTCAGTTTAAATCTGACGCTTTTAGAGGCCGACGGACGAATCTGGTTATGCGCGGTGACTTCCGGCGGGAGTCAGGCCATGTTCTTCAAGTTGAACACCTTTGGGGAAGAGGCGTTCCTTTCCACAATTGAGGATACAGTCCGCCAGTATATGAAATAGGAGAAATTCTTTCATATATGGGAAAATACTAGACAACAGGCACGGCATATGCCGTGCCTGTTGTTATGTTTTATTCTTGCAAAATTCTTCTTGCCATTAAAATTCCCATGACGGAGGCCATCATCAGGCCACGCGTCCAACCGCTGGAATCTCCAAGGCAGTGCAGACCTTTCACATTGGTATCAAGATTCGCGTCCAGTTTGATTTTATTGCTGTAAAATTTCAATTCCGGCGAATAAAGCAGTGTTTCCGGCGATGCAAAACCGGGGACAACAATGTCTACTGCGTGGATAAAGTTAATGATGTTTGTCATGGCACGATAGGGCATAGCCGCTGTAATATCGCCTGCAACGGCGTCCGTCAATGTGGGGACAACATTTGACTGTGATAGTTCTTTTTGCCAGGTTCGTTTGCCGTCGAGAATGTCGCCGAAGCGTTGGACGAGGATGTGCCCGTCGCCCAGCATGTTGGTCAGCTCGCCAATTTTCTGCGCATAAGCAATCGGCTGGTTAAACGGAATGGAGAAGTTGTGCGAGCAAAGTATGGCAAGATTGGTATTGTCGGATTTGCGTTCCTTATAGGAGTGGCCATTGACGACGGCCAGATGATTATCGTAGTTTTCCTGGCTCACAAAACCGCCGGGATTTTGGCAGAAGGTACGAACTTTGTTTTTGAAGGGTTGAGGATAACCAACAAGTTTGGATTCATAAAGTACGCGGTTGACAAATTCCATCACCTCGTTGCGGACCTCCACACGGACGCCGATGTCCACGGTACCCGGCTGGTGGGCAATATCGTATTGTGCACATTGATGTTCGAGCCATTCGGAACCGCGGCGGCCGGTCGCTACAATAGTGTGAGTAGCCAGGCACTCAAAACTTCCGGAACGACCTTCTATCCGTGCCCCCAAGCATCTGCCGTCTTGGATAATCAGTTCGTTACACTCGTGTTCAAAATAGATTTCCACGCCGCTTGCAAGCAGGAGGTTTTGTATGCCCAGATAAATTTCCTGCGCTCGCTCGGTGCCTAGGTGACGGATGGGGCAGTCCACCAGTTTAAGACCGGCCTTGATGGCGTTTTTTCGGATTTCCTTAACTTCCGCGCTGTTGTTAATGCCCTCGACCTTTTCGTCGGCGCCGAATTCCAGATAAATACGGTCGGCATAGGCAATGGTTTCCTGCACAAGCTCTGCGCCGACAAGATTCGGCAGCTCACCGCCGACTTCATAGCTCAGCGATAACTTGCCGTCTGAAAACGCACCGGCGCCGGAAAATCCGGTTGTGATGTTGCAGTGTGGACGGCAGTCCACGCAGCGATGAGTTTTTTCCTTTGGACAATTTCGGCGTTCAATGGGAAGGCCTTTTTCAATCATCACGATTCGCTTGCCGGCGTTCCGGCGCAGGAGCTCGAGCGCCGTGAAAATACCAGCGGGGCCTGTGCCAATGATGAGTACGTCTGTTTTCATGGGAAGACTCCTTTTTGCAAAAAAATAACCGCGGCAACAGGGCTATATCCCTCCCTGTTTTACATGGGATAGGTATAGCCGGCTGTTACGGCAGCCTGTAGAAACGCCCGACCACATTACGGGCTTATATAACCAAGAAATCCTTTGTTATTATAGCGGAAGTTTTCCGGAAAGTCAATTCCTTGTATGATTTTTCCCAAACTGGGGGAACGAAAACGCCGTTGTCTGATAAAAGCCGGTTGTGGAAAATTTGTTGCGCCGGCGCTATGAAAATGTTATAATTGCGGCAAGGATGCAAAACTTCACAGAAACCCCGGAAGGAGGATTGATTCTATGAAATTATGCGCGGAAAGTTTGCGCGATCGGAAAGCGTGGAAGGATCTTGGCGTGACGCTTCCGGCCTTTCCATATGACGAAATGGTGGAAAAAACAAAAAAAGCCCCGGTGTGGGTGCATTTTGGCGCGGGGAATATTTTTCGCGGGTTTATCGCCGCTTTGGCGCAGGAACTTTTAAATCAGGGCGAAAGCGATCGGGGATTGATTGCTGCCGAAACGTTTGACTATGATATTATCGATCGGATTTACAAGCCGTTTGACAATTTGACGCTGCTGGTTTCCCTTTTGCCGGATGGTTCGACGGAAAAGAAACTCATTGCCAGCATTGCGGAGGGATTGAAGGCGGATTTGACCGACGAGGTATCCGCTGAACGCCTGCGGCAAATCTTCCGGGATCCGGGACTGCAAATGGCAAGCTTTACGATTACGGAGAAGGGGTATGCGCTGACGGATATGGCGGGCAATTTCTTCCCCTTTGTCACGGCCGACCTGGAACGGGGCCCCGCCCATGCTACACACGCGATGAGTGTGGTGACGGCGCTTGTGTACGAGCGTTATCAGGCCGGGCGTTATCCTTTGGCGCTGGTCTCCATGGATAACTGTTCGCACAATGGCGAAAAGCTTCGAAATTCCGTTTTGACAGTCGCACGGGAATGGGCAAAACGCGGGCTGGTAGAACCCGGTTTTGTGGAATACCTGGAAGAGGAAACCATGGTGGCGTTTCCTTGGAGCATGATTGATAAAATTACGCCGCGTCCCTCCGAGGAAATTGCGCGCCAGCTCGCCGAGGCGGGCTTAACGGATATGGATGCGATTGTCACGAGCCGCAACACCTATATTGCACCGTTTGTCAACGCGGAGGCACCTCAGTACTTAGTGATTGAGGACCGGTTCCCAAACGGGCGTCCGGCACTTGAAAAGGCGGGCGTTTATATGACCGACCGTACGACGGTGAATAATGTCGAGCGCATGAAGGTTACGACTTGCCTGAACCCCCTGCACACGGCGTTGGCTGTGTATGGCTGTCTGCTGGGATACACCTCCATTGCTGCCGAGATGCGTGACCCGCAGCTTCGCGCCCTGGTGGAGCACATTGGGTATGACGAGGGGATGCCGGTTGTCGTAGACCCGGGAATTCTTTCTCCGCGGGCGTTTATCGCGGAGGTGATTCGTGACCGGCTGCCGAACCCGTTTATTCCAGATTCGCCTCAACGGATTGCGTGCGATACCTCGCAAAAGGTGGGAATTCGCTTTGGGGAAACGATCAAGGCTTATGCGGCGGACCCTGCGCGGTCTGCGGCGGATCTAACGTACATTCCGCTGGCAATTGCCGGTTGGTGCCGGTACCTGTTGGCGCTGGACGACGAATTGCAGCCGATGGCGCTCAGCTCCGACCCCATGTTGGAGGCCCTTTGCCCGCTGTTGTCCGCTGTGCGGATCGGCGAGTCGTATGACGTTCACGCGGCGCTGCAACCGATTCTCTCGAATGCCGTACTCTTTGGCAGTGACCTCTATGCCGTAGGTCTGGGGGAGAAGATTGAGGGGATGTTCCGCGAGCTGACGGCCGGGCGGGGTGCCGTGCGGCAGACGCTCGTCCGGTATTTGGGCTGAAACAATAGAGCGTAAGCAATTTTTAAAAGATTGACAAAGGAGGACATGCTATGAAAATGATTCTGCGCTGGTTTCCCTACGGGGATGACAGCGTAACGTTGCAGCAGATTCGGCAGACGCCGGGCGTGACGGGCGTTGCCACCATGATCCCGCAGATCCCGGTGGGTGAAGTCTGGCCCGCGGAGCAGCTGATTGCGTTGCGCGACGAAGTGAATGCCGCAGGGCTTGAGATGGAAGTAATTGAGAGCGTGAACATTCACGAAGATATCAAAAAAGGCCTTCCGACCCGTGATCGTTATATTGAAAACTACATTAAAACCATGGAGAACCTGGCAAAAGCCGGTGTGAAGTGCCTGTGTTACAACTTTATGCCGGTGCTTGACTGGGCACGTAATGAACTGGACCATCCGCTGCCCGATGGCAGCACGGCGCTTTCCTACCGGCATGAGGAGGTGCTGAAGCTTGATCCGTCCCATTTTGCAGATGCGATGCTGGGCGGTTCGCGCGGTTACTCTTTGCCTGGCTGGGAGCCGGAACGTATGGGCGCCATGGCTGCGGATATTGAGTTTTACCAGTCCTTTACGACCGAGCAATACTGGGCAAATATGAAGTATTTCCTGGATGCGGTCATTCCAACGGCGGAGAAGTATGATATCCATATGGGCATCCATCCGGACGATCCGCCATGGCCGCTCTACGGCCTGCCGAAGGTGATCACCTGCGCGGAGAATATCCGCACCTTCCTGTCGCTGAACACGAGCCCCTATAACGGGATTACGCTGTGTACGGGAAGCCTTGGCTCCAACATTCACAACGATATTCCCGCAATTGTGCGGGAGTTTGCGGACCGTATCCCGTTTGCCCATATTCGAAACATCAAGCATCACTCTCCACAGGATTTTGACGAAGCAGCGCATCTCTCCTCCTGCGGAGATCTGGATATGTTTGAAATTGTGCGTGCGTTCTATGAGTCCGGGTTTGACGGTTACATCCGGCCTGACCACGGACGCATGATTTGGGGCGAGCAGGCACGTCCGGGCTATGGCCTTTACGACCGCGCGCTCGGCGCGACATATCTTGAAGGCCTGTGGGAAGCCATTGATAAAATGGAAAAGCGCGGGAAATAAACGGCAGGGCAGTAAACCGGAATTGACTGAAAAACATCGTTTTATTTCCTGACAAAACTGATGCATTTTTAGCAAGTGTCCTGTGCAAAAAAAAGAACCCCCCGGCGGTCTTTTAGACCAGCCGGGGGTGTTTTTGTCAGGCAATACGTCTTGCGCCGACATATCTTGTCGTATAATAATCCGTAGAAAGCGCCGTGATGCGAACGACATCACCGGGAGAAGTTGCGTGAATAAAATATCCGTCGCCAACATAAATGCCAACATGTCCAATCGAAAGAGATCCACGGGAGAAGAATACCAGATCGCCCAACTGCAATTGATCGTAGGGAACAAACTCCCCGTTTTCATACTGATCAGACGACGTGCGGTTCAGGGAATATCCGAACTGAGAATAGACATACTGGGTAAATCCGGAGCAGTCAAACCCTTCTTCTGGACTCTCTCCACCATACACGTAGGAGTATCCCAGATACTGATATGCGTATTCCACGATCTGTGCGCCAATGGTAGACGCAGCGAGCGTGTCATCATTGGTGTAGGAAACGGCGGTTGTCCCGTCTTCCTGCACAGTCATGTAGGTAAATACCAGGCCGTCCACACTCAGGTAATCCGGATGGACATAGCCGATCAGGTCTACAAATTTGATTTTGTACCAGCCGTTTTCAATAGCCAGAATGCTGACCATGGTGCCGTCCATCAGGCGGCCTACCACTTCGTTTTCTGTGCCGGGCGCGGAACGGACGTTTACGGTACTGCCTACGATGGACCCCATCGAAGACTGGACCTGCACGTCACCCATATCGACATATTCGGCAAATACATAAGCAGCCTGACCGTTATAATTGACTATGTACCAGTCTCCGACTTTCCCGGTGACATCGACGGTCTCGCCGCTGTAAAGTTTCCCAATGCTCTCCGCCTCCGTCGACGTCTCCGTCCGGACGAATAGCGCCGAGGCGTTTACCACCCCGTCCACTGCGAAACTCATGCCGGATAAAACGACACAGAGCACGCAAAGCAAACCTATGACTCTCCTTGTGTAACGGCTCATTGTACATCCCCCAAAAAGTACAAGAATTAGACGTTGGTATTACTTCGATGTCAATGCGCGAGTTAACCACACAGATGCAACGTCTATTGCAGAATAAATTCCGGTCTTTTCCCCGGTTTTCACAATCCGCTCCAGCGGATTCAGCGACTCATCGGTACGCATCAGCGTAATCATGACTCGATTGGCAATATCAAGCCCGTGGCTGGGAATGGTATCGAGAATCTGCAGCATGATGATATATTCTTCCTTCATATCCCCATAATACAGGATATTTCCGGAACGGATCAGCGGACGGCCTTTGTACACTAAATACTCTTTTGCGTTTTTCTTGGCAGTCGCCATTGGAATCCTCCTTACTACTTGAAAATATACCATGTTACTGCTTTGTTACTGATTTGTAACAATGATAACACGGCATGATACTTTTGTAAACCGTCGAATTGCACAAACATAATTGGTATATTTGTCGAAACTCCACGATTTACAGCATTTTTATGGCATACATATCACAGAATGCGGAACAATACCCGCATAAAACGCATTTTTTGTGATCGACCTGCATCCGTCCGTCTACAACCTGCGCGGCACCTTGGGGGCAGTGCTGCGTACAGTTTCCGCATCCGACGCACCAGTCTTCCACATGAATTCTGCGTTTTTTTGCGCGTAATCGCGCCTCCTGTTCCGGTGTATACGATCCGGTTTCAAAAAAGTGAATGTTGGCCTCCACTTCGTCGACGCTCTGCATCCCGACTGCGATAGAGTCGGCAAAAGGGAGCCCCAGTACGTAGCGGAGACATTCGCCGCTTCGGCGATGAAGATTCCCGCCGCCGAACGCTTTCATAATATAAATGCCGATTCCCTTTGCATAAGCGTCCTGCACGGCGGCTTCCATTTCTTCACGGGTACCGTCTACAATGCCCCAGCCTTCAATGTTGATCAGGGGGTGGATCACATCAAGACCGAGTGCCGCAGCGCCTCGCACACCGGCAACATGGTGGGTGGAGGCACCCACCGCACGAATGACGCCCTTTGCCTTGAGGTCGTAAAGCGCTTCCAGCGCCGGCATATGCCCGCGGAAGGTATGTTCGCTCTCCTGCTCGTGAAGCATGAAAATATCGATCACATCGCGGTCCAGCGCGCGGCGCGCCTCATCGACGGCGTCAAGCGCCATCTGCCGTTCATAGGCGTAGGTTTTAGATGTGAGTATGATATTGTCGCGGCCCCAGCGGCGCAATCCCTCTCGCACATAAGGATATACGCCGTAAAGCTGCGCCATATCCACAAAATTTATGCCTTTTTCAAAAGCAAAAGCCAGAATCTCCCCCGCCTCGGCGGGATCAAATCCGGCTTGTAACGGCCCCATTGTAAGGGACCCAAAGCATAACCTGGAAACAACGAGCCCGGTTTTTCCTAATTCTTTGTAAATCATACGTTTAAATAATTCCGCAAAAGCTCCTGTAACAATTCATCCCGGTCAATCCTGCGGATCAACGTGCGGGCGTTTTTATGATTGGTGATATAAGTCGGGTCTTCGCTCAGGATATAGCCGACGATCTGGTTAATCGGATTATACCCTTTTTCTACAAGAGCGTCGTACACTTCTAAAAGCGCGGCTTTCATATCGGCATTGCTGTCCGCGTCTATTTTGAATTTGATGGTACTGTCAAACACGTCATATCACCTCTCAAAAATACAAAATGTGGAATTTGAACAATTCCATTACTAGCATATAACATTTTTCTGCCTCTGTAAAGAGTTTTTGATTGCATCTTCGTTGCAGTTTGGAAACAAGGGCGTGTGCGCTGATCCCAATTTTTGAAAAAATACTGTGAGTAGTTTATGCCGGAAGGATAAAACTGATACGGATTTTGTCATGCGGGGCCATCCTGCCGGCATATAGTAACGGGGAAAGGAAGGGATGGGGAATGAAATATCCGCCGGAAGGACTGCTTTACGATACTGCGGAAAATCAGGATGCGATTGCGGGGCGGCGCGGACTGGAGCTTGCGTGCATGGAAGGCAGGACGCTGGAAGCACGAGCTGTCCGCTGTGATGGGAATTGCAATTTATATGTGGAATTGAATGGACGATTGGCTGTGATTCCGCGCGGGGAAGCAATTTTAGATCCTGCGCGGCAGAAAGATGTGGCGGTCCTTTCCCGTGTGGGCCGTCCTGTATGTTTTAAAGTGCTGTGCGCACCCGGCGGCAGTGAGGAGGAGCCGCGTCTGCTGCTCTCCCGGCGTGCTGCCCAGGAAGAGGCTATGGAATATTTTATGACCAAGCTGACGCCCGGGGAAGTAATCTGGTGTACCGTGACAAGATTGGAAAGCTTCGGAGCATTTGTAGACATTGGACGGGGCATTCCTTCGTTTATTGGAATGGAAAATATTTCAGTCTCCAGGATTCGGCATCCTGCGGACAGGTTTTGCCCCGGACAGCTGATTCCTGCCGTGGTGACGGCCATTGACCGAACGATCAGGCGTGTATTTTTATCGCATAAAGAGCTTTTGGGAACCTGGGAGGAAAATGCGGCCTTTTTTACCGCGGGCGATACGGTAGAAGGCATTGTGCGGGGAATCGAGCCTTACGGGATCTTTGTCGAATTGGCACCGAATCTGTCGGGCTTGGCGGAACCGCGGGAGGACTTACACGAGGGGCAGCGTGTCTGCGTCTACATCAAATCTATTCTCCCGGATAAAGCAAAAATCAAACTTTCCATTATTGATGTTTTGCCGGATTGTCCCATTAAACGCCCTATCCGATATTTTTTCCCGGGGAAACGAGTGACAGATTGGACTTATACCGGTGAGATTTCATCATGTACGGATAAGAGCCCAACATAAATGAAAAAAATTCCATGCATCATTTTTGCAGAATCCACGCACAATAACGGCGCATAAAGGAGTTGATAAGAATGATCATGGATCGGATCGCGCTGATACTTGTCATCATCGGGGCGTTAAACTGGGGCAGCGTCGGCCTCTTCGGGTTCGACATTGTCGCATATCTCTGCGGCGGCCAGCTTGCTACCGTGAGCCGTGTGATCTTTACCTTAGTTGGACTTGCGGGACTCTGGTGCATTTCTCTGCTTTTCAGAGAACGCGGAGAGCTCCACGAGGGCGACAGTTTATAAAAAATCAGCGGATAAATGTGGACGCCCCGGTCGGGAAACCGGCTGGGGCGTCCACCGCTTTTTTTATGATTCCCGGGTAGTATTTTCAGATTCATCTTCATCGGAAGAGCTCTTATTTGTTTTCGGGCCCGGCAGGCATGAGAGGATGCAAAGCCCCACGGTCAGAACGGGAAAAAGAGTCCGCAGGTTCAGGTATCCCAGTGGGGAGAAATCCAGATTGGCGTCGAGCAGCAGTCCGACAAACCAGGCTGCCAGAGTAAAACATACCATTTTTACGTACATAAAAAATCTCCTTTAGGTGGGTTTTCAAGCTCTGTGCTCTGTACATAGACAGGGCTTTGCGTCCAACCCTGTCCGCCGTACCGCGCTGTGCGGGCAGGGTAGGCGAGGGAAAAGAGATCATCGGCTTGCGCTTCCAGCGAAAGATACCGCGCGGCCGTACCGCCGGAGGCACGTCCGTCTGCCGCTTTGGTCACGACGGGGATCGTTCGAATTTCACGCAGCAACGCGCGCCCTGTATCATTTAATGCGAGCACGCGTGCATAGGGGACTGCGATGTCTGTCATATCGCGTGTGAGCCCAAGAAATGCCGCCATGCAAATGCGGCGCATGCGTGCGTGGGAATACCGGCGCGTTTTCACACGCGCGCAAAAGTCTGCCGGATCGAGCGCTTCCTTCGCCGCTTTTGCCAGGCGGAATTCCAGCCCTTCACTGATGTCCGGGAGCGCAGCAAAATCTGCCGCCGTCATCCGCCGCAGAACGCTGAGTATGGCGGTGTCAAGCGCGGCGGGATCTACCGGCGCGCGTCCGGCGTCCCGCTCCCGATTGAAAATACGGATCGACGCACCGGGCAGAAACATAAAAGCCTCGTCGCCCCTTCCGGCGCGCAGCAGGCCGCGGAGGTGGGAGGCGGAGGCAAATCGCCCCGCCGGAGAACCGTCGTGCGACGCGCCGTGCCGCAGGATGGGGAGCGGGGTAAGCGGGTAACCGTGCCGCAGGATGGCGCGTACGTACTCAACGCCAAGGATATCGTTGGGTGAGGCAAGCGTCGCGCCCGCCGTCGGGTCTGCTTCCCGGACGGCGCGTTCCCGTGCGGCGGCATATCCCATGCCGGATGCCAGAAATGCGCGGATGCGGGCGTTGACCGTCTGGTCATCGGTCAATTGCGCGGCGGCGGTGATGGCTTTCAGGTCTGCCGATTCGCTTCCGAAGGCCAAGTGTGATACGATGCCTGTCGCGGACAGCAGGCCGACACCGCCCTCGGCAAACCGCTGTGCCCCCGCGCATGCCCAGGGGAGCGGGAGTTCCAGCACAAGGTCCGCACCGCAGGATACGGCGGCCTCAGCCCGTGCGAATTTGTTCATGACGGCGGCTTCACCGCGCTGCACAAAATGCCCGCTCATGACGCACACAACAGGCAGGCCGCTGCATTCTCTTGCACGCCGGATATGAAATTCATGGCCGCTATGGAACGGATTATATTCACAGATGATCCCCACCGCGCGCACGATGCATCCACCCCGCAGATTTTGTTTGTTTTTTGCTGAAAACCTTGCTTTCTTCACAATTGTGTTGTAAAATATAGTTTGGTCATTTGTGTTATGATTTTATCATGACATGACTTGTTTTGCAAGAAGAGTATGAAGTAAAGGAAGGATATGAGAATATGCACATCCTCGTGATCAATGCGGGAAGTTCGTCGCTCAAATATCAGTTCTTCAATATGGACAACCATGAAGTGCTGGCAAAAGGTATCTGCGAGCGCATTGGGTTTGGCGGACATATGCGTCATTCTGTATCGGGCAAGGTGGTATTTGAAAGCGATGTGGAAATGCCTGACCATTCCGTCGCCGTTGAGCGTGTTTTAAAAGCGCTGACGGATCGTGAGTACGGCGTGATTGCCGACATGGGGATGGTGGATGCAGTGGGACATCGTGTTCTGCACGGCGGTTCCAAATTCTCCGGCAGCATGGTTGTCACGCCGGACGTAGAGAAGGCCATTGAGGATTGCATTCCGCTCGGGCCTCTCCATAACCCCGCGAATTTGATGGGAATCCGCGCCTGCCAGAAGGTGATGCCTGGCGTGCCGCAGGTGGCGGTGTTTGATACGGCGTTCCATCAGTCCATGCCGGAGCAGTCCTATTTATACGCGATTCCGTATGAGTACTATGAGAAGTACGGAATCCGGAAGTACGGGTTCCACGGAACCTCTCACCGTTATGTCTCCGCGCGCTGCGCCGAGCTGTTCGGCAAGCCCGCTGAGGAATTGAAAATTGTCACCTGCCATTTGGGCAATGGTTCGTCTGTCGCCGCTGTGAAAAACGGCAAGTGTTTTGATACCTCCATGGGCCTGACCCCGCTGGACGGCCTGGTCATGGGTACCCGCAGCGGTTCCATCGATCCCGCGGTTGTTGGCGTCATTTCCGAGCGCACGGGGATGTCCGCTTCCGAAGTCGTGGATGTTTTGAATAAAAAATCCGGACTTTTGGGTGTTTCCGGCGTTTCCGGCGATTATCGCGATGTCACGGCCGCCGATGAGGCGGGAAACCATCGTGCGCATGTTGCGCGTGAAATGCTGTTCCAGTCCATCAAGCGGTACATCGGCGCTTATGCGGCGGAAATGGGCGGAATTGACGCGTTGGTGTTCACAGCCGGTATTGGAGAGAACAACGCTTATCTGCGTCAGCGTGTGGCGGACGGTCTGGAATTTATGGGTATTGCCGTTGATCCTGCGAAAAACGAAGGCCGCGGCGAAGACCGTGAGGTGACCGCTGCGGGCGCGCGTGTGCGTACCTTTGTGATTTCGACGGACGAAGAACTCATGATTGCGCTTGACGCGCAGGAGCTTGCTTCCAAGTAAGATCCTGCCGGGTCATGCAGCCATTACATTGGCATTAAAAGCCTGATTATCTTTACAATCAGACTATTTAGTGATATAATTTTTGCGTAAAACCAAAACATACAGGAGGAAAGTTTCATGGCAAGAAAATTTAAGACCATGGACGGCAATAACGCTGCGGCGCATGTGTCCTATGCGTTTACCGAGGTTGCGGGTATTTATCCGATTACCCCGTCCAGCCCCATGGCGGATTATGTTGACCAGTGGGCCGCAAATGGACTCAAGAATATTTTCGGCACGACGGTCAAGGTCATTGAAATGCAGTCCGAAGCCGGCGCCGCCGGTACGGTTCACGGCTCTCTGGCTGCCGGTGCTCTTACAACGACGTACACGGCTTCTCAGGGCCTGCTGCTCATGATCCCGAATATGTATAAGATTTCCGGCGAGCTGCTGCCCGGCGTGTTCCACGTTTCGGCACGTACGCTGGCTACCCACGCGCTCAATATCTTCGGTGACCATTCCGACGTGTATGCCTGCCGTCAGACCGGTTTTGCCATGCTGGCCGAAGGCAATGTACAGGAAGTCATGGATCTTGGCGCTGTTGCGCACCTTGCCGCGATCAAGGGCCGCGTTCCGTTTATCAACTTCTTTGATGGATTCCGCACTTCCCATGAAATCCAGAAGATCGCCGTGTGGGATTACGACGACCTGAAGGAAATGGTGGATATGGATGCAGTCAATGCGTTCCGCGCCCGTGCGCTGAACCCGGAGCATCCTGTGATGCGTGGTTCTCACGAAAACGGAGATATTTTCTTCCAGCATCGTGAGGCCTGCAATCAGTATTATGAGGCAATCCCCGGTATCGTGGAAGAGTACATGGGCAAGGTCAACGCCAAGCTCGGTACCAATTATCAGCTCTTTAACTACTACGGCGCACCGGATGCCGACCGCGTGATTATCGCGATGGGTTCCTTCTGCGACGTGGCGGAAGAAGTGATTGATTACATGAATGCGCACGGCGAGAAAGTCGGCCTGATTAAAGTCCGTCTGTACCGTCCGTTTGCTGCGGACCGTTTGATCGGCGCTCTGCCGAAGACGGTGAAGAAGATTGCGGTTCTCGACCGCACCAAGGAACCCGGCGCGCTGGGCGAGCCGCTGTATCTGGATGTCGTGACGGCGCTCTCCGAGGCCGGCATGAGCGGCATCACCGTTATCGGCGGACGTTACGGTTTGGGTTCCAAGGACACCCCGCCTTCCTCCGTGTTTGCGGTTTACGAAGAACTGGCTAAGGACGCTCCGCGCCGTCAGTTCACCATTGGTATCGTAGACGACGTGACCGGCCTGTCCCTTGAAGAGAAGCCCTCGCCCAATACGGCGGCAGAAGGCACCATCGAGTGCAAGTTCTGGGGCCTTGGCGGCGACGGTACCGTCGGTGCGAACAAGAACTCCATCAAGATCATCGGTGACTATACCGATAAGTATGTTCAGGCCTACTTCCAGTACGACTCCAAGAAGACCGGCGGTATCACCATCAGCCACCTGCGCTTTGGCGATAAGCCGATCCGTGCACCGTACTATATCAATAAAGCCGACTTCGTTGCCTGCCATAACCCGTCTTATGTGACGAAGGGTTACAAGATGGTCAACGACGTCAAGCCCGGCGGCGTGTTCCTCATCAACTGCCAGTGGACGCCTGAGGAGCTCGATCATCATATGCCTGCCGAGGCAAAGCGTTACATTGCGAAGAACAACATTCAGCTCTACACGATCAACGCCATCGATCTGGCTATTGAAATCGGTATGGGCAAGCGTACCAACACCATCCTCCAGTCTGCGTTCTTCACGCTGGCAAATATCATGCCGCAGGAAGAAGCAATCCAGCACATGAAGGATGCCGCCACGAAGTCCTACCTGAAGAAGGGCCAGGATATCGTGGATATGAACCACAAGGCAATCGATGCCGGCGCAACGGCTTTCAAGAAAGTCGATGTTCCTGCCGAGTGGGCCAACGCTGTGGATCAGAAGGACGACGAGCAGCTTAAGGGTCCTGAGAAACTTGTGAAGATGATTCGCGACATTCAGAAGCCCATCAACCTGATGGATGGCGATAGCCTGCCGGTTTCCGCGTTTGTGGATCACGTCGACGGTACCTTCCAGCAGGGCGCTTCCGCGTATGAGAAGCGCGGTGTTGCGGTCACAGTTCCGACTTGGGATTCCACCAAGTGCGCACAGTGCAACCAGTGCGCTTATGTCTGTCCGCATGCTACGATCCGTGCGTATGCATTGACGGATGAAGAACTTGCCGCTGCTCCGAAGGCTATGAAGAGCGCGCCTGTGAAGGCCGGCAAGGGCAAGGGTGTATATACTTACGCTTTGGCGATTTCCCCGCTTGACTGCATGGGCTGCGGCGTCTGTATCGGCGTTTGCCCGACCAAGGCCCTGACCATGGTCCCGCAGGAAGGCGAGTTGGCGCAGCAGGAAGTGTTCGATTATGCTGTTGCAAATATCTCTGTGAAGGAAGACATGACCGATACAACCGTGAAGGGCAGCCAGTTCAAGCAGCCGCTTCTTGAGTTCTCCGGTTCCTGCGCAGGTTGTGCCGAAACTTCTTATGCACGTCTGATTACACAGCTCTTCGGCGATCATATGTATATTTCCAACGCGACCGGTTGTTCCTCCATCTGGGGCGGCCCGGCTGCTACTTCCCCGTATACCGTTGATAAGAACGGCCGTGGTCCTGCTTGGGCGAACTCCCTCTTTGAGGATAACGCAGAGCATGGTCTTGGTCTCCATCTGGGCCAGAAGGTCATTCGTGAGCGTTTGGCTGAAAAGACCCGTGCACTCATCGCGGTTTCGTATACCGATGCGGATTTGAAGGCTGCCGCGCAGAAGTGGCTTGACACCATGTATGACGGCAACGCGAATCAGGAGCCGTCCCGTCAGTACATCGCAGAGCTGGAAGCTTCTGTGATAGAGGGATGCACCTGTGAGGCCTGCACGCTGGGTCGCGAGATCTTGGCGGAGAAGGATTACCTCAACAAGAAGTCCGTCTGGATCTTCGGCGGCGACGGTTGGGCTTATGATATCGGTTACGGCGGATTGGACCATGTGCTGGCTTCCGGCGAAGATGTCAACGTGATGGTCTTTGATACCGAAGTATACTCCAACACCGGTGGTCAGGCTTCCAAGGCTTCTCAGATCGGCCAGGTTGCGCAGTTTGCAGCGGCCGGTAAGGCAATTGCTAAGAAGTCTCTCTCTGAGATTGCCATGACCTATGGTTACGTCTATGTGGCACAGATCGCGATGGGCGCTAACCCCGCTCAGACCATCAAGGCCATTACGGAAGCCGAAGCCTACCATGGACCGTCTCTCATCATCGGCTATGCGCCGTGTGAGATGCACTCCATCAAGGGCGGCATGGTCAACTGCCAGAAGGAAATGAAGAAGGCTGTTGATTGCGGTTACTGGAATATGTTCCGCTTCAATCCGGCGCTGAAGGCCGAGGGTAAGAACCCCTTCACCCTTGACTCCAAGGCTCCGGCAGGCGGCTATCGTGACTTCATTATGAATGAGGCCCGTTACAGCGCCCTGACCCGCAGCTTCCCAGAGCGTGCAAACGAGCTCTTTGAAGAGGCTGAGGAAAACGCCAAGGCAAGATTTGAGAAGCTCGAAAAGCTCCAGAAGATGTACGAATAATTCTGCTTTGCGGAAAGCGTTGAGCAGAATTCCGGCCGCGCGGCAAAACCGCGCGGCCGTTTTTTTGGACTAGGGAAATGGGTTTTGACTGACGGTATGGCGGAGAAGGGGGATATCGCGGCTTTTTTAATCAAAGCTGCGATGATAGAAGATTAAAAAAATTTTAAGGGTTCTCCCGCTTTATTCTTAAACGGATTCCCACTATACTAAAGGCGGAGGTTGGGAAGTCATGTACACAATTTTGGTTTGCGATGATGAGAAGGATATTCGAAATGCATTACAGATTTATCTGAGCGCGGAAGGATACCGTGTTTTACAGGCGGAGAACGGCAGAGAGGCGCTTGACATCCTTCAGCAGAATGAAGTGCATCTGGTATTGATGGATATTATGATGCCGGAACTGGACGGGATGGAAGCCACCACCAGGCTTCGTGAAACTTATAATATTCCGGTAATCCTGCTGACGGCCAAAAGCGAAGATATGGATAAAATTCTGGGGCTTACGGTTGGCGCCGACGATTATATCACAAAACCGTTCAATCCGTTGGAAGTCATTGCGCGGGTCCGTGCGCAGCTCCGGCGGTATACGCAGCTTGGCGGCCTGACAAAACGGGAGGATACGCTTCGCGCCGGGGGAATTGAAATGGATGACGTGAGCAAAACCGTCACCTTGGACGGAGAGCCGGTTTCTCTGACGCCGACAGAATATGAAATTCTAAAACTGTTTTTGGAAAACCCCAATAAGGTCTATTCTTC
Organism: uncultured Clostridia bacterium; assembly: GCA_944376195.1. Lineage (GTDB taxonomy): Bacteria > Bacillota > Clostridia > Oscillospirales > QAMX01 > Allobutyricicoccus. The sequence continues at coordinate 32,442 of CALWBW010000024.1, forward strand.
CGCACAGATTTATCGGGAGGTATGGCATGATGTACCGGTGGGCGTGGATGGCACGATTGCGGTACACATCCGGCATCTTCGTGAAAAACTGGAAATTAATCCTTCGGAACCGCGGTATTTAAAGGTTGTCTGGGGACAGGGGTATAAACTGGAGGTTTGATGATGAACCGGACGAAGTTGACGCATGCGCTGTGGGCGCGAATTACCGCTTTTTTTCTGCTGGTCTTGTTTACACTTGCCAGTATTGGGTGCGCTGCGTTGGTCCTTCTCGCAGTCGAGAATGACTGGTATCTCAGGAAACCGGACTTTTACGAGAGCTGGATCTACAATGAGATGCTGGACGACGACTTGTACGATACAGAGCAATATTATTTTTATGGAGAACCGTCGTTTTTTGAAGAGTATATGGCCACGTGTCAGGAGGGGAACTATCTCTTTCGGATTCTGGACAGCAATGGGACGATTTTGAAAGATACTGTGAGCGACGCTTCTGCGACCAGGATGTATGCGCAGAGGGTGTATATTCCATCAGGGCTGGAATTATCGGAAGTCGGGGAAACAGAATCCGGAGAGCTGGTTATCGAAGCCTATTTGCGTACGCCTTTGCAGCCCGGGGATGGCTATTATGCGATGGAACAGTTTTTTGTATTTCTCTATCGGGCGCGCTATACCGTACTGATTGTCGGCGCTCTGCTGACGCTTGCCTCTTTTGTATTGTTTGTTTTTCTGATGTGCTCGGCAGGGCATAAACCGGGGGAAGAGCAGTGTGTGTTGCTCCGGCAGGATAAGATCCCGTTTGATCTGTATCTGGTGCTTGCGATCATGTTGGGCGCGCTTTGGGGGAGCTTTGCATCGGACGCCCTGTATTCCTCAATGGCGTTTGTGCGGGCCGCGGTAATCGGTGTTTCCATCGTGTTTTATTCGATCTTGGTTTATCTATTCTGCATGACGCTGGCGGCGCGGCTCAAGGTGGGAAAATGGTGGCGCAATACGATCATTTACCGCTTTTTCCGAATGATCTTCCGTTTGATACGCGGAATTGTACGGAGTTTTCCTCTGACCTGGCGTGTGGCTTTGGGATATTGTGTATTTATGTTGATAAATATAATATGCATCCTGGTTCTTCCTTCAAACGGTAGTTTTTTGGGTTTCCTGTTTTTTCTGACCCTGGATTCCGGGATGTTGGCGTTCCTCTGCATTGTCACCATCCAGATGAAAATGTTGCAAAAGGCCGGAAAAGCACTGGCGGATGGAAATTTGGACCACAAGGTCAATACAGAAAATTTGTATTTTGATTTTAAGGAGCATGGCGAAAACCTGAACCGGATCAAGGACGGCATTACCAAGGCTGTGGATGAGCGTATGAAGAGCGAACGTTTTAAAACGGAGCTGATTACGAATGTAAGTCACGATATCAAAACGCCGCTGACTTCGATTATCAATTATATTGACTTGTTGAAAAAAGAGCATTTGGAAGGAGAAAAGGCAGCGGCTTATCTGGAAGTGCTGGAACGTCAGGCGGGGAAGCTCAAGAAGCCGACAGAGGATATTATTGAGGCGTCCAAAGCGTCTGCGGGCGTCATTGCCGTGAATCTGGAACGTACAGATGCGGTGGAACTGCTGAACCAGTCGCTGGGGGAGTACGGCGAACGTCTGGAGAAGAGCGGGATTTCAGCGGTTGTCGGCGCGCCGGAGTCGGGCGCCTGGATCCATGCGGATGGCCGGCTTTTGTGGCGTGTATTTGATAACATCCTGCAAAATATTTGCAAATACGCGTTGCCGGGTACCCGTGCTTATTTCGATATCATACCCCAGAAGGACAGAATTGAAATTACGGCCAAAAATATTTCTGCCAGCGCCTTGAATATTTCCGCAGAGGCACTGATGGAACGCTTTATCCGCGGCGATTCATCGCGGAGCGGCGAAGGAAGCGGCCTGGGGATTTCCATTGCCAAAAGTCTGACTGAATTACAGGGAGGGACCTTTGCCATCCAGCTCGACGGCGATTTGTTCAAAGTGGTGTTAAGTTTCCCCATGTTTACGGAAACAGAAAAAAGTTTTGAACCGGAGTCTTGACGACCGGGAAGTAAAAAGGCGTTGAGGGCTTTCTGGAATTACAGAAAGCAGGCAATCAGATTTGGAGCTTTGCATTTGAAAAAAGCGTGCGGTGTAACGTTTGTCACACCGCACGCTTTTATATAACTTCATCAAAAAATTATGGATACTGCCTATACAAGCAGAAATGATCTCCATTTAAACGTAATTTTGTTCCAACCAGCTTAATGGAAGCGGAAACCAGGATTGAACTTGCGTGCGCAAGGCAGCGGGGATTTCCGTATGATAATTTGCAGGGAAATGTCCCAATAAAATTCGCGTGGCGGTCAGAGAATCCCATGTTACATCAGGTTGTAAATTCGTTTTATGACACGTTACCGTTCCTCCGGAAACGCAAACCGATACGGTACCATAGCCGCTGACGCCGATACGTGCCGTCCCGTCTGCAAGCAGGTGTTGCGAATTTTTTAACGGCAACAAGGCGCCAAGTACGTTCTCCCAATTGAAAATACGCCAGTTTCCGTTGTCAGACAAATGAAATTCTTCGGCAATGTCAGAGAGAACACGTGCGTAACTCTCTTGCCAAGGCGCAAGCTGAATAACAGTTTTGGCAATTTCGCGCTCTGCGAACCAGCGATAAATCATGGCGGTAAACGTCGCTTGGTCGTCAGCAAAAATTTCAGTAATGCGATCCTGGTTTGGTGTGGTTACCAAATATCCGACGACTTTCCCATCGGAATTCAGCGCCACCCAGGGCTTTGCATGTAAGGAGATCAAAAAAAGATAAAATTTCTCCAAGGGGCGAACACAATAAAACGGCTGAAGGTCATGTAATCTTTTGCATGCTTCGATATAATCCACGTCCGAATCTTTTAATTGAGTAAAATGGAGTGACGGCAATGCGGGCTGCCGCTTTTCCGTGTGACGAAGATTGGTACGGTGCAGTTGGTAGTGCAGCTGTATACCGGCCTTTTCATAGCCGAAATATTGGTAACGCTGGCGCAGCCCCGATAAAAAGGATAAATCCGTGTTTGATGCCTGCATTTGCGCAATACAGTGCTGCATCAATTGTTTCATCCAGCCTTTTCCCCGGTCATTGGGATGCGATGAAACGCCTCCGATTCCCTCAAGATGGAGTATTTTCGAGCCTACTTGAATTTGCGAGGGAAACATTCCCACAATGGCGCGAATTCTTCCGTGCTCACGAATAGCAAAATTATGCTGCATATCTTCGTCAGTCGGCTGATATAAGAGAGGAAGCATATTGCCAAAGCGTGTAGGAGCATAGGCGGTACTGAATACCAGATCCAGAAAGTCAAGCGCTTCTTCAAAATCTGATGCCGACAGCTGTACAAGTTCCATGGTTCATAATCCTCCGTGTTATACAGGAATATAAGCTTTGATAAATCAAGTCTAATCCTTTGGAAATTGCACGAATAATATCTTTCGGATACTGAGACATGATTGTTTGCATTTCTTTCATGAACGCTTAAATAGAAACACGAGATTCCACATGTTCATATAAAGGCATATTTTTAATTGCTTTTTAATATATCAAGAAAAATTATGCCTGTCAAGCAACATGATTTCGATAAAATTAAACAAGAAGTAGTCGTCTTGATCGTTTGGCTTTAATCTTTATAATAACATCGAGGTTTGACGTGCCGGTCGCGCAGGAATATCTGAAGGCGAGAAAACCGCGATTTTTGATTGGAGAAAGATTAATTAAACATTTGCAGTATTTGTTTATTTTTGCCGTCCTATTTTCTTTGTCGAATGTTCCGCTTTTGGGTGTTCATTTTGTCGAGTTTTCAGAAAAATAAGAGAATTTTTCGGAATGTTTGCGCTTTTCCTTGACTTCGGGCGAACTTTATAATAAGATATCTAATTATAGGGAGTAAGTGGTTTGTTCGTCTGTTTGGAAAGGGGGAAGAATTTGTTTCACCGTTATTTTGTTGCGGTTGCCATGCGGCACAGAAACTTTACGAGAGAAACGTACAGTGCGCGCGGGATTAAATCGGGCCATACGAAGGTTTTGCGGGCGTTGGAGGAACATGGTTCCTGTATTCAGGTAGAGATTAGCCGCATATGCGACATTACGCCCGCTACAACCGTCAGCCTTTTAAATGTGATGGAAAAAGACGGTTTAATTGAACGGCACACCGTTCCTGAGGATCGCCGCGCGATTCATGTGGAACTGACGGAGCGGGGCAGAGAACAGATCGCGATTCTGGATGAATTGGATCAGCGTCTCACAGAGAATCTTTTGGATGGATTCTCTTCCGAAGAAATCGCCCAATTTCGAAATTATTTGGAGAGGATGAAACAAAACATTGAACGCGTTAGTCGATAAGCTTTTTGTAAAAGATAAGCATTTTTACAGAACGATTCTGTTCCTTGCGCTGCCGATTGTCGCACAAAATATGATTACAATCGGCGTAAATATTATGGATACGGTGATGTTGGGAAGCTATGGCGAAACCCAGCTCTCCGGGTCCTCGCTTGCCAATGACTTTATTAATATTTTCCATATTTTATGTATGGGTATGGGCGGCGGCGCCGCCGTTTTGACAGCACAATTCTGGGGCGCAGGAGACCGCGCTTCCATCCGTAAAGCTGTGACCATTATGCTGCGGATCTGTCTTGGTATCATCGCGGCGTTTACGTTGGTGACCATTTTCTTCCCGGAAGAAATTATGTCGATTTTCACGGATGACATGGCTGTTATCGAAAAAGGCGCCATTTATTTCCGCTGGAGCATCCCGCAG
>CALWBW010000025.1 GCA_944376195.1 uncultured Clostridia bacterium
TCCGTGCCATAATAGCAGGGATTCAGGAAAGGCGGTGAAGACAGGCGCAAATGCACTTCTGTGGCGCCTGCCTCGCGCAGCAGGCGCACGGTACGCGCGCTGGTCGTTCCACGCACGACAGAATCGTCCACGAGCACAACACGTTTGCCGCGAACTGTTTCCGAGACAGGATTCAACTTGATCCGCACCAGATCTTCGCGATGCTTTTGCCCAGGTGCAATAAAAGTCCTGCCGATATATTTATTCTTGATAAACCCAATCCCATAGGGAATTCCGGACTGCCGTGCATAGCCAAGCGCTGCGTCAAGGCCGGAATCCGGCATTCCGATGACGACATCGGCCTGCACCGGGTGCTCCAATGCCAGATATGCACCCGCGCGCAAACGTGCCGAATGGACAGATGCACCGTCAATGACAGAATCCGGACGAGCAAAATAAATATATTCAAAAACGCAGGCACTCATTGGCGCCTTTCCAACGTGATCCTCAATGGAGCGGACGCCGTCTTCATCAAAAACGACAATTTCTCCCGGCAAAACGTCACGGATAAATTTCGCGCCGACAGCATCCAACGCACAGCTCTCCGAAGCCACCACATAATCGCCTGCCTCCGTCTGTCCAAAGCACAAGGGACGGAACCCATGCTCATCCCGCACGGCAATCAGCTTACGCGGCGACATAATAACCATGGAATAAGCGCCTTTTAACTGATCCATCGCGCGGTTAATTGCTTCCTCGATCGAGGGCGCATTCAGGCGTTCCTTCGTAATAATATAAGAAATCACTTCCGTATCGCTCGTCGTATGGAAAATGGAACCATTTAATTCCAGCTCACGGCGAAGCTTGTTGGAATTCACCAGATTTCCATTGTGCGCCAACGCCATGCGTCCCTTAATATGATTGACAACAATCGGCTGCGCGTTGATACGACCGGAGTCGCCTGTTGTCGCATACCGGACGTGGCCGATTGCCATATTCCCCTGCCCCAGCTTATCCATTACAGATTGCGTAAACACATCGTTGACCAGACCAGCATCCTTATAGGACGTAAAAAGCCCATCATCATTTACAACGATTCCGCAGCTTTCCTGGCCACGGTGCTGAAGCGCATAAAGGGCATAATAGACAGGACCGGCGACATCGGTCTTCTCTTTGCTGAAAATACCAAAGACACCGCATTCTTCTCTGAGTTTGCTCATGTTAATTTAGTCCTCCTGGCCGAACACACGGCGCATCATTTCCTGATAAGCGTCTTCCACGCCGCCCATATCGCGGCGGAAACGGTCTTTGTCCAATTTTTCATTGGTTTCTGCATCCCAGAAACGGCAGGTGTCCGGAGAAATTTCATCTGCCAGCACAATCGTACCGTCCGACGTTCTGCCAAACTCCAGCTTAAAATCAACAAGCTTTACGCCAAGGGAAAGGAAGTATGCCTTTAACACCTCGTTGACACGGAACGCCATCGATTTGATGGTATCAATTTCCGCACGGGTCGCCAGTTTTAGCGCCAACGCATGATATTCATTGATCAGCGGATCATGCAGATCATCGTTTTTATAGGAAAACTCAATTGTCGGCTCCTCAAATACAATGCCTTCTTCCACGCCATAGCGTTTGGCAAAAGACCCCGCTGAAATATTACGGATAATTACTTCCAATGGGACAATTTGGACTTTTTTGACTACCGTCTCCCGGTCGGAAAGTTCTTTGACGAAATGCGTCGGAACACCCGCTTTTTCCAGCATCTGCATCAAATAGTTCGACATGCGGTTGTTAATCGCGCCTTTTCCAACAATGGTACCTTTTTTCAAACCGTCCAGTGCCGTTGCATCGTCTTTATACGATACGATCACCAGATTTTCGTCATTGGTTGCGTATACTTTCTTTGCTTTCCCCTCATACAATTGCACAGTCTTTTCCATATCAAATAGTTCCTCCTATTTGTTGAATTTCTTTTCTATTTCCGCGTTTTTCGCCAAAACCTTCTCCGAAGCGCTGCGCCGCGCAGCACGCAGGCGTTCCGCCAGTATTTCATCCGAAACAGCGAGAATTTCCACAGAAAGTAAAGCGGCATTGACGGCGCCGTCTATGGCAACTGTGGCAACCGGAATACCGGAAGGCATCTGCACTGTCGACAAAAGCGCGTCAATACCGTCGAGATTGGATGATTTGATGGGGATACCGATGACCGGCAACGTCGTATTGGCTGCAAGTGCACCTGCCAGGTGTGCAGCTTTCCCTGCTGCCGCAATAATCGCGCCAAAACCACGCTCCACTGCATGCGCTGCAAACTCTTTTGCCTGTTCCGGCGTTCTGTGCGCAGAGTATACGTGTACCTCGCACGGCACACCATATTCTTCCAGAGTGTGGATGGCTTTCTCAACGACAGGCAGGTCGCTGTCGCTTCCCATAATGATGGCTACTTTTTTCATAGGCACCTCCATTTACGTACCCGATGCAATAAAAAAGGACAGCCCTACCTATGGCAGGGTCTGCCCAGGCGGTCGGCATTTTTCACGTTTTCCGCTCCCCTGTGGTCTTTTCCACAATGTCCGCCGGTTACGAAAAACTCTACCAACCTTAGTATAGCATTTTGACGATCTGAAATCAACCAAACCGCTATTCCTATATTGTACAAAAATTCAGATTGTTTCGATATTCAGTTTGTGTGCTAGAATAATCGTGATCGTCCCTCGATCTTTACGAGATAATACCCGCACATTTTTATGAATTGGAATACAACAAATTTTGGCTTTACAAAGGCCGTGCTCTGTCGTATACATCTTCCCCCGTGGTGTCCACGCCCACAATCAACGGCAGATCCACAACCTCCAGCCGTCTGACAGCCTCAGCGCCCAATTCCGGAAAAGCGACAACTTCCGCCGATTTTACGCACTTTGCCAAAAGCGCGCCCGCACCACCGGTTGCCAAAAGATACACGCCTCCGAACTTCCGCATTGCCGCTTTCACATCGGTGCCAATGCGGCCTTTGCCAATTGCCCCCGATGCGCCGTGGGCATACAAAATAGGCGCATATGCATCCATTCGGGAGGAGGTTGTCGGTCCACAGGAACCAATCACTGCGCCTTCCGGTGCCGGACAGGGACCGCAATAATAGAGGATCGCGCCTTCCAGCGAAAACGGCAGCGGTTCCCCCGCTTCAATCATACCGCACAGGCGCTTATGTGCGGCGTCACGCGCGGTGTAAATTGTACCGGTCAATGTCACAACATCGCCTGCACGCAAAGACCGGATTTCTTCCTTTGTCAGTGGCAGTTTCAGTTCCATCATCCCACCTCAAATCTCACAGTCGGCATGACGCAGCGCATGACAGCAAAAGCTCACCGCCACGGGCAGCGACGCCAAGTGCGTCGGATACTCATCGATATGAACGGCCAGACAATAGTTGCGCCCTCCAAGTCCCATGGGACCATAGCCCAGGGCATTGATGCGCTCCCGCAAAACGGTTTCCAGTTCCGCAAGCCGCGCATCCCGGTTTTTCGATCCCACCTCGCGCAGCAAAGCGCGTTTTGCCAAATAGGCGGCATACTCAAAGCTGCCGCCGATCCCTACGCCCAGTACCACAGGCGGGCAGGGATTTGGTCCAGCCTTTCTTGCGCACTCGACAATGAAATTACAGACACCTTCCACACCATCAGAAGGTTTCAGCATACCGACCGCACTCATATTTTCACTGCCAAAGCCTTTCGGCATCGCCCAGATATGGATACGGTCTCCCTCCACAATCCGTTCGTGAAGAATAGCGGGCGTATTATCCCCCGTATTCACCCGATCCAGGGCCGAAAGCACCGACTTTCGAAAATACCCGTCCCGATATGCACGGCGGACGCCATCGTTGACTGCCTCCGTTACATTCCCCGTTATATGCACGTCGCGTCCGATGTCCAGATACACAATCGCCATGCCCGTATCCTGACAGGAAGGCAGGCGTGTTTCTTCTGCAATCTTGGCATTCTCAGCAAGCTGCCGCAGCACTTCTGCCGCCGGACCGGACTCTTGCTGCCGTGCATGCTCCAGCGCATCCAATACATCCCGGCACGGCACAACGCACGCCTTCAAAAACAACGCATACACCGCCTGGCTCAATGAGGCGGCGGAAACCTCCCGGATACTCATCGCATAGTCTCCTGTTTCACCTTATGATCAATCACATGACGGGAAGCCAGTTCCGCGCGGATATCCGCTATGGTAATTCCACAGGACACCATCAGAACCAGCACATGATAGCACAAATCGGAGATTTCATAAATGGTCTCTTCGCGGCTGTCCTTCATCGCGCCAATAATGACCTCGGTGCACTCCTCGCCTACTTTCTTGAGGATTTTCTCCTTACCTTTTTCAAAAAGGTAGGTTGTATAACTTCCCTCCGGCCGCTGTTCATTCCGGCCCACCAGCAGCGCATACAACGCCTCCAAAGAGAACTGTGCCACCGATTCATCCTCAAAAATCGAGTTAAAGAAACAACTCTCCGCGCCGGTATGGCAGGCGGGACCATCCTTGATCACTTCCACCACCAGCGCATCCGCGTCACAATCCGCTTTTATGGATACCACACGTTGGGTATTTCCGCTGGTTTCTCCCTTGCGCCACAATTCCCCACGGGAACGCGACCAGAAGCAGGTCCTTTTTTCCTGCAATGTAATTGCAAGACTCTCCTGGTTCATATAAGCAACCGTTAAAACCTCTTTTGTGTAAAAATCCTGGACCACCGCGGGAATTAAGCCTTTTTCGTCAAACTTCAACTGCTCTATTTCCATATTGCACCTCTTATTTATATCCGTACCGGAACGCCGCACGTCCGTAAATACCGCTTTAATTCGTGGATATCCACTTCACGCAGATGGAAAATACTTGCCGCCAGTCCTGCATCCACACCCGGAAGCTGAAAGAGCTCTGCGAAATCTTCCATTTTGCCCGCACCGCCGGATGCAATTACCGGCACATTCACCCTTGCCGTAACGGCCTCGAGCATGGGCAGGTCAAAGCCGTCCCGCACGCCGTCTGTATCAATGCTGTTCAGCACAATTTCTCCAGCTCCGTGCTCCACGCCATACACAACCCACTCCAGTGCGTCCAGGCCCGTATCCTCTCGTCCGCCTTTGGCAAATATGCGGAACTGTCCGTTCACACGCTTCACATCCATGGAAAGCACAACGCACTGGCTGCCGTACTTTTTCGCGGCCTCCTCAATTAATTCCGGATGCCGGATCGCACCGCTGTTCACGCTGACTTTGTCGGCGCCCGCTTTCAGGACACGATCAAAATCTTCCACAGCATAAATACCGCCGCCCACCGTCAACGGAATGAAGATACAAGCCGCCACGCGGCGCAAAACATCGGCAAATAGCGGACGTTTTTCAAAGCTGGCCGTAATATCATAAAATACCAGCTCATCTGCGCCGGATTCATTATAGAATTTTGCCAGTTCAACCGGGTCTTCAATGTCTCGCAGCCCGTCAAAATTGACGCCTTTTACAACGCGTCCGTCCCGGATATCCAGACAGGGAATAATCCGTTTTGTCAACATCTTCCGTACACCTCACTGTTCCCCGGCCGCAACCAACGCGTCCTCCAGCGTCATACGGCCCGCGTAAATCGCCTTTCCCACGATTGCCCCGTAAAGGCCCATATCCCGCAGCCGTTCCAGTTCCGGGACTTCGGAAATTCCACCAGAGGCTACAATATTTAAATCCTGAATCTCGCACAGGGTTTCATAAATATCCATATTGGTGCCGGAAAGCGCGCCATCGCGGGAAATATCCGTATAAATCACAGTTTTTACCCCGATATCCCGTACACGGCGGCAGAACGCCACGCCGTCCAACGCTGTCATGGTCATCCAGCCATCCACGGCGACAAATCCATCGCGTGCGTCCACGCCCACCGCAATCCGATCTCCATAGCGACGCACCGCGCGGCAAAGGAAGTCAAAGTCATTTACCGCCGCAGTACCCAGAATCACGCGGGATACGCCCAATTCCAGATAACGCTCAATACGCGCCTCATCCCGGATTCCGCCGCCTACTTCGATAAACATCTCCGCCGCACGCAGAATCTGCGCAATCACTTCATAATTGGAGAGCGTACCGTCATGCGCGCCATCTAAATCAACCACATGCAAATATCGTGCGCCGCGGGCATAAAAATCACGCGCAGCATCGGCCGGCGCAATCTCATACCGTTCGACCTGGCCATAGTCCCCTTTGAAAAGCCGTACCACGCGGCCATCCTTCAAATCAATCGCCGGAAAAAGCTTCATGCCTGTCCCTCCAATTCCGCAAACGCACGCAAAATAGCAAGGCCCACCTGCCCGCTTTTCTCCGGGTGGAACTGGCAACCGTACACATTTCCACGTGCCACAACCGCCGGCACCCGCACACCGTACTCCGCATCGGCAGCGACGGCCTCCGCACAGTCTTTTGCATAAAAGGAATGCACAAAGTACACAAAAGCGCCCTCCTGCGTATGCTTTAAAATCGGGCAGTCCGGATGATAAATTTTCAGCGCATTCCAGCCCATGTGCGGAATTTTCAGGTTGACGCCCAATGCCGCAAGATCCGGTTCCATAGGGCACACGCTGCCGGGAAGGAATCCCAATCCACGGTGTTCTCCAAACTCATAGCTTTTCTCAAATAAGAGCTGCATACCCAGGCAAATGCCCAACAGCGGTTTTCCCGCCGCGACCTGTTCATGCAGAACCGGAATCAGGCCCGTCGCGGCAAGTTTGTCCGCCGCGTCGCCAAAGGCGCCCACGCCCGGTAAAATAATTCGCGCCGCACGGCGGATTTCCTTCGCATCGCGCGTCACAACCGCCTCGTTTCCAAGATAGCGCAGGGACGACGACAGGCTGAATAAATTCCCCACGCCATAATCAATGATTGCCGTCTTACTCATACAATCGTTCCTTTTGTCGAAGGGATTTCATCCCGGTAAATCGGATCTATAGACACTGCCTCATGCAGTGCGCGCGCCAACCCTTTAAACGCCGCTTCGATAATATGGTGGCTGTTTTCCCCTGCAAATTGCCTCAGATGTACGCTGCATCCCAAAGCCCGTACGAAACCCAGCATAAATTCGCGCACAAGTTCCGTGTCAAACGTCCCGACCTTTTCCGTCGGGATTTCCAACGCATATCCCAGGGCCGCCCGGCCGCTGATATCCACCGCCGCGAGGACAAGCGCTTCATCCATCGGCAGAACCATACTGCCATAGCGCACAATCCCACGCCGGTCTCCCAGCGCTTCGTCAAACGCACGCCCCAAGACAATTGCAATATCTTCCGTCGTATGGTGGGCATCCACATCCATGTCGCCCTCACAATGCACGGTCAGGTCGAAACGCCCGTGGCGTGCAAACAGTACCAGCATATGGTCTAAAAAGCCGCAGCCCGTTTCAATTTCACAGGTCCCGCTGCCGTCGAGATCCAACGACAAACGGATCTTTGTTTCCGCCGTTTCGCGGGAAAGCTCCGCTTTGCGCACGCTCATACCTCCTTCAGTATCTCATCGGTTGCGGCAAGGAGCGCCTTCATCTGCTCCTCGCTGCCGATCGTAATCCGCACATAGCCATCCGTACGCGCGCCCGCGAAGTACCTCACGAGAATTCCCCGCTCGCGCAATTTTTCGTAATATGTACGCCCGGACATGCCTGGAGGCGCGGCAAAAATAAAGTTTGCCAGGCTCTCCGGAATTGAGAACCCACGCAGGCGGAGTTCCCGGGTGGTATCGTCGCGCACGCGGATGATTTCCCGGCGGCATGCGTCAAAATACGTCCGGTCCCGCATGGCTGCCGCCCCTTCCAAAAGCGTCAAATGATTCACACTATAGGGGTTAAAGCTGAACTTCAGCGTATTCAGATCCCCAATCAGTTCCGTCGAACCAAACGCCAGTCCCAGACGCCCTCCCGCGAGCTGGCGGGATTTTGAAAAGGTCTGAATCACAAGCAGATTGTCATATTCCGGAAGCAGTGCAACAGAGCTCTCTCCTCCAAAATCAATATACGCTTCGTCTACCACAACCAAACGATCTCGATCCTGTTCCAGCAGCGCACGAATGCGGTCCGGTTCCAGATAAAGACCGGTCGGCGCATTGGGGTTCGCAAGGAAAATCGTCTCACGCAAGCCGGCGTAATCCGCAATATTCAGCGTAAAATCTTCCCGCAGCGGAATGATACGATAGGGTATCTGAAACATCCCGGCAAAAACGGGATAAAAACCATAAGTCAAATCGGCAAAGGCCGCCCCATTGGGACAAAGACCGTGAAAGCAGAAAGCCAACGCCTCGTCGCTTCCATTTGCCGTAAAAACTTGTTCCGGCGCAATGCCGTAAAAATCGGCGGTCGCCCGGTGCAACTCTGTAATGCCCAATGCCGGATAAAGCCGCAGCTGTTCGATACTCTCACGGGTCAACGCCTCAAAAACGCGGGGACTTGGCGGAAACGGCGACTCGTTGGTATTAAGTTTGATGAGCTTTTTCATATCTTTGGGCTGCTCGCCCGGCGTATAAGGTTCCAAAGCGGAAAGTTTTCCATCAAAAAATCTGCTCATGGTTTATTCCTCAAAGCGGATGGTCACACTTTTCGCGTGCGCATCCAGTTTCTCATGCCGTGCGATTTCTACAATATTATCGCGCACATGTTCCAGCGCTTCCCGCGTGTAATAGAGGAAACTGGAACGTTTGACAAATTCATCGACAGACAACGGGCTGGAAAAACGAGCCGTGCCAAGTGTAGGCAAGGTGTGATTTGGCCCGGCAAGGTAATCGCCCAGGGCTTCCGGCGCATGTTTCCCAAGGAATATACTCCCCGCATTCTTGATGGAGTCCAAATACCGGAACGGTTCATCCACACAAATTTCCAGATGTTCCGGCGCGATTTCATTGGCAATCTCAATGCCTTCCATCAAATCAGCCGCCACAATAATTTTTCCGTTTGCCTCAATAGAGGCGCGCGCAATTTCTTCCCGCGGTAAAAGAGGAAGCTGACGCTCTACTTCCGCCGCAACCGCCTGCGCAAGCGCCATGCTGTCACATACCAAAACTGCGGAAGCCAAACGATCATGTTCCGCCTGACTGAGCAAATCCGCCGCGACGTAAGCAGGATTCGCCGTAGAGTCCGCCAGTACCAGAATTTCGCTGGGTCCGGCGATCATGTCGATGTCCACCAATCCAAATACCATACGTTTCGCGACCGACACATAAATATTGCCCGGACCGACAATCTTATCCACCTTCGGCACGCTCTCCGTTCCATAAGCCAGCGCCGCCACTGCCTGCGCGCCGCCCATTTTATAAATATCCGTCACACCCGCAATCCGAGCGGCGGCAAGCACCGACGGATTGATTTTTCCGTCCCGTCCCGGCGGCGTCACCAATACAATCCGGGAAACGCCCGCAATCTGCGCAGGAATCGCATTCATCAGGACGCTGGAGGGGTAGCTGGCCGTTCCGCCCGGGACATAAAGCCCCACACGTTCAATCGGCAAAACACGCTGACCCAGCACCGTGCCGTCCACACCGGTCAACACAAAATTATTCCGCACCTGATGCGTGTGAAACGCACGAATATTTTCTGCCGCACGCTGAAGACTTTCTAAGAAAAACGGTTCACAGGAGGCATATGCCTCATCAATTTCTGTTTTCGTGACGGCAAGTGCATCCAACTGCGCACCGTCAAATCGCGCGGTGTATTCTAAAACCGCCGCATCTCCCCGCGCACGCACATCGGCGAGAATTGCCGCGACAGACTGCTCTACCGCTGTGGTATCGGCAAGATCGCCCCTTTGGAAAATTGCCGCACGGTCTACCTGTTTACAGTCCAGAATCTTTATCATTCCAATGCCTCCACCCGTGAAATCAACGTTTCAATTTCGTCTTTCTTAAACTGATAACTGCTCTTATTGGCAATCAAGCGCGCACTGGACGGCGCAATTTTCGTGGTGACACTTAGATTATTTTCCCGAAGCGTCTTCCCCGTCTCCACGATATCGACAATCACATCCGACAAACCCAAAATCGGCGCCAGTTCAATACTGCCGTTCAGCTTAATAATCTCAATATCCCGATTGATTGACGCATAATATTGCTGCGCCACATGCGGATACTTCGTTGCCACCCGCAAGGGAAGACGCGGATCTTCAATCCAGCCATTTTTCGCGGCGACAGCCAAATCACATTTGCCAAAGCCCAAATCATAGAGTTCATATACATCCGGTTCCGTCTCAAGAATCACATCCTTGCCGACCACCCCGATATCCGCCGCGCCGTGTTCTACATATACCGCCACATCAGAGGGCTTCACCAACACATAACTGACGCCCTTTTCCTCGTTTACAAAGACAAGTTTCCGGGTATTTTCCGTCAATTCCGGACAGGAGTATCCAATCTTCTCAAACAACGCATAAACAGAGTCGCCCAAACGTCCTTTCGGTAACGCAACATTAATCACCGGAACTCACCTCCAATTTTCCATCCGGCTCCAAACGGTATATCCGGCGCGCCCGAACATTCTTCGGCAATGTCTTTTCCGCACGAACGCCCTTCCCGTCTTCCAGCAGGAACGCCACCGCCCGCATCACCGTTTCAGGCGACGCATCACCATAAATCACAAGACAATCCGTATCATAGCGCTCCGGCTGCGTAAACGCACGCGTCAACTCGCCCAGATACAGCGCAAATCCCAGTGCGGAC
This sequence comes from uncultured Clostridia bacterium, assembly GCA_944376195.1. Lineage (GTDB taxonomy): Bacteria > Bacillota > Clostridia > Oscillospirales > QAMX01 > Allobutyricicoccus. The sequence continues at coordinate 10,707 of CALWBW010000025.1, forward strand.
TGCGGCTTGCGGAAGCGGCGCATCAGATTGTCATACCGGCCTCCCGCGAGAACCGCACGCGGCAAATTTTCGATATATCCGCGGAACACGATTCCATTATAATAATCCATATTGTTCACAACCGTGAAATCCAGTCTGAGATGACCGGCGCATCCAGCGGTTTCCAAAACGGTATAAACCCGCTCAATTTCATCAAGCGCCGCCGTCATCTCCGCGTCAAGCGGCAATGCGCGGAACCCGGCAAGTGCCTGGGGCACCGTGTCCGACACGCTGGCCGTCATACGCAGCAGCGCACGCGCCTCTTCTGAAACACCGGCCGCTTCCGCAAGCGACAACAGTTCTCCCAAGTTTTTATGCGTCAGCGCCTCGAGCGCCGCCTCCCGGCTCGTTTCATCAAAGCCGCATGCCGCAAAAACCGCCCCGACAAAACCCATATGGCTGATGTCCAGCAAATAAGCGGGATGAATTGCCTCCAGCGTTTTGATTGCCAAGAGGACGGTCTCCGCCTCCGCATAAATGTCTCCGCCGCCAATGGATTCAATTCCGATCTGGCTGATTTCCCCGTACTCCCGGCTGCCCGGAGCAATGCGAAATACATTTTCAACATAATACAGCTTGCGTGAATCATCGTCCGGCTGTGTGCCCTTGACAATGCTCATCGTCACATCCGGCTTTAACGCCATCAAACGTCCCGCTGTATCCGTAAAGGTGATGACCGTCTCGCTCTTTAAAAAATCCTTGTGTTCATGGTACATATCATAGGGTTCAAACTTCCCCATATGATACTGCCGAAACCCGTATTGCTCATAAAGCGCACGGAGCTTCAGTTTAATATTATCTTCCCACGTCAGGTTTTCAAATTCAATTGCCACACTGCCACCTCCTATTAGTCTGAGTATACCACATTTTAGCGCTTTAGTCTAGTAGCATATTATCTAATAAAAGAGATCTGTTTCTATTTCTTCTTTATAAGAGTACCATATCCAGCACGTCTCTGCAAGACTTTGGAATACGGCGTTGCTTTTCCGGTGCAATCCGGTATAATAGAGATAAATCAGAAAAGGGGAGGATACCGGTATGGCAAATCAGATTATAACCAACATGCACTTTCATCACATCGGGTTAAAGGCCCGGGATTTTGAAAAATCGCTGCGTTTTTACCAGGCACTCGGCATGACCTGTGTTGCGCGCTGGGAAAGCGCAGAAACTCCCATCGCCATGCTCGATCTGGGCGACGGCGGGCGTATTGAACTTTTCGGCGACGGCGGTGATGCATTCTCTGCAAACGGCAAGTGGGTGCATTTCGCGCTGGGAGTAGACGACGTCGCCGCAGCATATGAAAAAGCGCTGGCGGCCGGCGCCGAATCGCAATCCGCACCGCGGGATCTTGCGTTGAAAGCGCAACCGCAGGATATGACTATCCGAATTGCTTTCGTCAAGGGACCCGACGGAGAAGTAATCGAATTTTTCAAACAGCTGGATTAACGAGAAAAACGCCCCGCGCGAAAATTTTAACGCCGCGGGGCGTTTTTGGGCCGTTTCCTTCCTCAGGGATCCTGTTTCGCAGAGAAAAAAATGAAAACAATTTTCCCGCACAATTTGCCTGTTTTTGGCCTTCCAACCGGGTTTTCATTGACAGGAATTCGGGAATCGATTATGATAAAAAGGAAGAATCCGTTTTCTGAATTTACAAAAGGAGATGTCATGATGAACGATGTGATGAACCGCATTGCAGAAATCGGCATCGTGCCGGTTATTCGTATTGACGATGTAACAAAAGCGCCGCGTTTGGCTGAGGCGTTGTGCGCAGGCGGCGTTCCTGTCGCCGAAGTCACATTCCGTGCGGCAGGCGCCGACCGTGCCATTCGCGCTATGCGGGAGTCCGTTCCGGACATGCTCGTGGGAGCAGGTACCGTACTCACACGCGAACAGGTGGATTCTGCCTGTGAAGCGGGCGCACAGTTCGTCGTCAGCCCCGGTTTCAATCCCCAAAACGTTGCCTATTGCCAGACAAAGGGCATCCCCATTTTCCCTGGCTGCGTTACGCCGGGTGAAATCGAATGCGCGCTCTCCTATGGCCTAGAAGTTCTGAAATTTTTCCCTGCCGAAGCGTTTGGCGGGCTCAAAACGATCAAAGCGCTCAGCGCACCGTTTAGCATGGTGAAATTCATGCCGACAGGCGGCATTTCTCTGGACAATCTCGCTTCTTATATTGCCCATCCATCCATCATTGCCTGCGGCGGGTCCTATATGGTAACCGCAAAGCTTCTGGAAGAAAATCGTTGGGAGGAAATCACGGCGCTCTGCCGCAAATCCGTAGAGATCATTCAGGAGGTACGTAACCATGGCTAAACGTGTCATTACCTTTGGAGAAATCATGCTCCGGCTGGCTCCCGAGGGATATTATCGCTTCGTACAGGCCGACACCTTCGGCGCCACTTACGGAGGCGGCGAAGCAAACGTCGCCATTTCCCTGGCGAATTTCGGTATTGACGCTGCGTTTGTAACCAAACTCCCGCAGCATGAAATCGGGCAGGCAGCCGTCAATTCTCTGCGGCGCTATGGGGTAGATACCTCTCTCATCACGCGCGGCGGCGACCGCGTCGGGATTTATTTTCTGGAAAAAGGCGCGTCACAGCGTCCATCCAAAGTGATTTATGACCGGGCAGGCTCCGCCATTGCCACCGCCGCCGCGTCCGATTTTGATTGGGACGCCATTTTCGAAGGTGCCGACTGGTTCCACTTCACCGGCATCACGCCGGCGCTCGGCGCCGGGATCGCGGATATCTGCCGCACAGCCTGCCGTGCTGCAAAAGCGCGTGGAATTAAAATTTCCTGCGACCTCAACTATCGGAAAAAACTCTGGACGCGCGACGAAGCCCGCCGTGTTATGACAGAGTTGTGCGACTATGTAGATGTCTGTATTGCCAACGAGGAAGACGCAAAGGATGTATTTGGAATTGAAGCGGAAAATACGGATATCACCGGCGGCCGCCTGAGTCAGGAAGGGTATAAGAGCGTTGCGCGTCAGCTGGCAGATCGCTTCCAGTTTGAAACGGTTGCCATTACGCTGCGCGCTTCTATTTCCGCGAGTGAAAACAACTGGGCAGCCATGCTCTATACCGGCGGCACATATTACTTCTCCCGGGAATATAACGTCAAAATTGTCGACCGCGTCGGCGGAGGGGATAGTTTCGGCGCAGGACTGATTTACGCGACCCTCACCGGAAAAGCGCCGCAGGACGCGTTGGAATTTGCCGTTGCGGCATCCTGCCTCAAGCATTCCATCGAGGGAGATTTTAACCAGGTCAGCGTCGCGGAAGTAGAAACACTTTCCGGCGGCGACGCGTCCGGACGCGTCCAACGCTGACGGGATGCACGCGTATCGATACGCCCTCTTTTTAGCGTTCAAAATAATCACACGAGATGAGAGAGAAGGGATTTTCATGGAAAAGCAGCTGCAAGCGTTCATCAACCGCGTAGACCGCGAGCATCTGGCCATCGAAGGCATTGCCGTGATGGAAGATGGACATGTGATTGCGGAACACCGTTGGACGCCGGACCTGCCGCGTAACATTTACTCACACACAAAAAGCTTCATGGCAACGGCCGTTGGCCTTGCCATCGCCGACGGAACGCTCTCCCTGGATGATCGGCTTGTCGATTGTTTCCCAGAGCACATCCCGGCGAACGCCTCACCCCTGCTTGGGGAAATCCGTCTCCGCCATTTGCTTACCATGTCTTCTGGCTTTGAAAAATCGCTTTTGATGAGCGCAGACCGTCGTGCAGGCGTCGGAGCGCCGGACTACATTGCCTACATGTTTGCGCAACCTGTTTTGCGCCGGCCGGGAGAATCGTTCTACTACTCAACTGCGGACAGTATTCTGGCAGGCCGGATGTTGGAGCAAAAAACCGGCATCGGGCTGGCAGAATTTCTGTGGGAGCGGATTCTCAAACCGCTGGAAATCGGATTCCCGCTTTGGGAATTCTGTCCGCGCGGACACGCCATTGGGGGCGGAGGTATGTTTTTGAACCTGCGCGACATGATGAAGCTTGGCTGGCTCTATCTCAACGACGGATGTTGGAACGGCATCCGCCTCGTTGATTCCGCATGGGTGCATGCCGCCACCTCGAAACAAATTGACACTCCGCCGGATCAGGATGTCTGGCATTGCGGCTACGGCTATCAGTTCTGGATGTCTCCCTATCCCGGCGCCTATCGTGCCGACGGCGCGTTCGGCCAGATTACAACGGTTTTGCCGAAAAAGAGCCTTGTGGTTTCCGTCCAATGTCCGGAAACCGGGGAGTTTTCCAAGGTTCAGGCAGCGCTTCACGAAGAACTGTTGACACAGCTTTAAAACACATTCTTGAAAAAGGCTCTGATTTCCGTGGAAATCAGAGCTTTTTTTCATGTAAAACCGCCGCCATCCAATCCATAGCCTTTCCCCAACGGTTCGGAATCCCGGTAAAATGTCCTCCGCGGTTCCAGGCAAGCGTCACCTGCTTTTCACCCAACACGCGTACCAAACAGGCATACGTTCCCCGGGTCGCGTCTCCTACTTCCGCCATGCGGAGATTTCCAGCATGTTCCTCCGAACGGCCCAGCGACAGGTATACATGGGCGTTCCGCGGTGGAACATGTTTTTCTAAAAAATTCAGCCAGCCGTCATACCAAAGGGAGCCGGAGAGAGAGGCCGCCACACCAAACAAATCCGCCTCCATAAGCGTCCAAAGCGCAAACAATCCGCCAAGCGAATATCCGGCAATCGCATGATACGCAGCATCCTGATAAGTTGGATACTTCGCCGTCAACACCGGGCGCACAATATCCCGCAAAATCCGCAAATACTCCGGTCCACCACCCGCAAAGGGTTCCCGCCCCGGAAGCGCCGGCGCAGGCCACGGCGTTAAGTCTTTTCCCCAATCGGCCTCCACCTGATAATATAGAGCGGGCGGCCGGGAATCCGAGAAAAAAACAGGAGCCAGACCTTCCACATCCCCTACGCACAGGCAGACAGCAGGAAATGGTCCGGAGCCTTCCGGCACAAAAAACGTACAGCGCCTTCCCTCCAACATTCGCTGTTCGGTCCGATACATCCGATTTTCCCCCCGTCAACCTTTCAAACCGCCGCGTGCAACGCCGCTGACAATAAACTTCCGCGCGAAAATGAACAGGATAATCATCGGCAACACTACCACCGTCGACGCCGCCATCAGAAGTTCCGGGGAAGACCCGGCTTCTGTGGTAAACACCTGCAAGCCGTAGGGAAGCGTGCGAGAAGTCGCGTCCGACGTGATGTAAAGAGGCCACATGAAAGAATTCCAGCTTGACAACGCGTTGAGCAGAATAATGGTAACCAGGCTTGGCCGCGCGAGCGGCACCATCACACGCCAGAGGTAACGCCAATTTGACGCCCCGTCGATGCGCGCGGAATAATAAAGGCTCTCCGGCACCGTATCAAAGAACCCCTTGAGGATATACGTATAGAAAATGCTGCTGACGAAGGGCAACACCAACGCCGGGAGCGTGTTATAAAGCCCGAGGTCTACAATCGTGGTATAGTTCGTAATGATGAGCATCTCAAATGGGATCATCATAAGGCTCAATAAAATGGAAAACACCACTTCCCTACCGGGAAAACGCAGACGGGAAAAAGCAAATGCGCCAAGAATCGTCGTCAACGTTGTACAAACCACAGAAGCAATCATTACAAGCACGGAATTGATAAAATATTTGAAAAACGGCGCCATGGAAAAAGCTTCGCGGAAATTATCAAATGAAAACGACCCGGGCAAAAATTGCGGCGGGTACTGCGTCACTTCATAGTGGGTTTTGAAGGCGCAGAGGAACATCCAGAGAAACGGAAAAAACATCATAACGGCACCGCAAATCAAGACCAGATAAGCAAGACCGTCTCCCAGTTTTCTTCGCATACAGGCACCTCCTCAGGAACGTCCGCGCAGCTTTTTCTTGACGAAAAGCTGAATCATGGTAAATACAAAAATAAAAAGGAACAGGACAACCGCAGCGGCAGCGGCATAACCGTACTCCCGTTTGTCCATCATCATATACCGGATGTAGTAGACCACCGTATAAAGATTGTACACAGGACCCGGATCGCCCTTAAAGAGCGGATATAACTCGCTGAACACTTTGAAGCTGGAAATGGTATTCACGATACAGACCAGAAAAATGGTTGGCGCCAGAAGCGGCACCGTGATACGGCGAAAAATACGGCCTTCCTTGGCCCCGTCTACGCGGGCAGCCGTGTAATAGAGCTCATCAATATTCTGCAACCCGCTTAAGAGCAGAATAATTGTAAATGGGAGGATATTCCAGATCCCAAAAATCACAAGAGCTGTCAAAGACCAATCCGGATCTGTCAGCCATCCAATTTTGGATACACCGAAAAACGAAAGGACATAATTGAAAATTCCATACTGCTGGTTATACATCAGGCGCCATGCAAGGCCCACCGCCGTAATTGACGTTACCATCGGCATAAAATACGCCGTTTGAAAAAGTGCGCTGCCACGCAAGCGGCGATTCAGCAGCCATGCAATTACAACAGCCAGCACTGTGGAAATTGGGACCACAGCCAACACATAAAGCAGTGTGTTCCGGATTGCCTGGGTAAACTTGGGGTCTTTTAAAATTGCCTGATAATTTTCCAGGCTCCACCCGGAAAAAGTATCGTTTAAATAGCTATAATCGGACTGAAACGAGATGAGAAAGACATTGATCACCGGGTACAGCGTGAAAACAGCCAGACCAAGAAAAAAAGGAGCAAGATAGAGATAGGCTTCCCCTACCGCACGAAAACGATGTGTGCGCGTCGTCTGATGCTTTTTCACAGTAGCCGACCTCCCGATTCCGCGTCAAAAAGGAACACGCCTCGTTCACGCAGGGAAACCGGCAGCACATCCCCCGCTTTCAGCCGTAATTCCGCAGGCAAAAAAGCGCGCACTTCCGCAGAGCCAAAGCGAAGATATCCAATTTCCTCTTTTCCCATTTCGTAAAGCCTTGAAACCGGACAGGAAAACGCCGCCATCTCCGGCGCCGAAGCCAGAATACTCTCCGGACGGATGGAAAGGATCACGGCCTGGCCTTCTTTCACCTGCGAAGAAGGTGTAAGTTTTAACGAAAAAGACCCATCCGAAAGAGAAAACGCACCGTCATGCCACACACCCTCCAGCCGGTTAATCGGCGGATTTCCCAGAAAATCCGCCACAAAGCAGTTGGCAGGCTGGTTATACAAAGTCTGCGGCAAATCATTTTGCTGCAATACACCCTCCCTCATCAGGATAATCCGGTCGGAGATCGACATGGCCTCTTCCTGATCGTGCGTGACGAAAATCGTAGTCACGCCGGTTTCCTGCTGAATCCTGCGGATTTCCTCACGCATTTCCAGACGCAGGCGTGCATCGAGATTGGAAAGCGGTTCATCAAGCAGCAAAAGACGGGGACGTTTCACCAGCGCACGCGCAATGGCCACGCGCTGCTGCTGTCCCCCGGAGAGTTCTCCGGGACGCCGGTCCATCAAAGCGTCTACATGCACCAGGCGCGCAATTTCCTCCGCGCGGTGGAAACGCTCCTGCCTGGGAATTTTCTGGATTTCCAGAGGAAAGCAGATATTCTGCCGCACTGTCATATGCGGATAAAGCGCATAGTTCTGAAATACCAGACCAACGCCGCGTTTGTCCGGCGGCAAGCGAGTCACCTCTTCGTCATCAAAAAAAACGGCGCCTTCCGTCACCGGAAGTATGCCGGAAAGCAAATTCAATAACGTGGACTTTCCGCAGCCGGAAGGTCCCAGCAGACAAGCCAGTTCGCCGTCTTCCAAAGCGGCGGAAAAATCACGGACGGCGGTCACATTGCCAAAGCGTTTTGTAACCCGCTCCAGGCGGACTTTCATAACGACACCTCATTTTTATCCAGTTTTCGATATGCCCGGGAAAACCGTTTTTTAAACAGGGGAAGGCGTGCTGCAAATCTTTTTTTGCAGCACGCCTAAACTCAATCCAATTTAGCCGGCAAGTGCCTCGTTACAGGCAGCTACCAGACCATCCACCGCTTCCTGCGCCGTCATCTGGCCGGAAGCCGCATAGGTCAAATACTCTTCCAAAAGGTCGCGGAGCTGAGAAGCGCCAGGAATATTCGGGAAAGAACCGGAAGCGTCCAGATTCGCCTGTACGCACTGTAAAGACTCCGGCACATTCTCCAAATAGGCCTGATAGTCCGCATTTTCCTCCGTCGTGCCATAAGGAGACAGCGCGGAGTTCACCTGTGCCCAACCGGCATTAACTTCCGGAGAAAGGAAGAATTTAATAAATTCATAGGCGCCGCGGTCAATTGCTTCATCGCTTGCCTTTAAGAAGATCGGGCCGCGGTTCCAAGCGGTATAGAACGCCTCGTCGGCAGAGGCAATCCAGGGCGCCATGGCAAACTCAAAGTCTTCCGCATAGATATACTGGTCATTGACGCAGGAGCCGCTGAAACCGGCCACAAGCTGCGTACTGAAATCATCGGACGCATAGTCGTTCGTGGGAGAAAGTGCAAAATATCCAGCCGCGACATTATCTGCAAACCACTGGAAAATTTCAACGGTCCCTTCGCCGCCAAACGCAACCGTCTTGGTATCTACATCAATATAGCCCTCGCCATTCTGCATCAGCAAAGCCTGAATGTCATCCACCAGACCGTCCGCCAAATACCCAGCGATGCCATATTCGTCGTAAATAGCCTTACAGTTCGCCGCCAACTCGTCCCACGTAGTCGGAGCAGAGAGCCCGAGCGCGTCATACATGGTCTTATTATAGAAGAAGATCGGGCCGGTCGTGCAGCCCGGCAGGTAGTAAATACCGCCGTCGGCAAAGCCCATAACGTCTGTCTTCATGGCTTCCGGCAAGGACTCAATATAGTCTGCCATCGCGGTATCGCCGGCAGCGCTGTCCTCGTCAATATAAGTCTGGATATTGACTGCCAACCCAGCTTCGATATAGTCCACCGCCGTCGATGCATAGTTGAAAATAATGCTCGGTCCCACGCCGTTTGCCACAGCATTGTAAACCGTGTCTTCAAAGCCGCTGTACGCCTGCTCAAGCACCTGGACTTCATATTCGTCCTGGCTCTCATTGAAAGCAGCAGCCTGCTCTTCCAGATAAGCCGCCTGGTCGTCCGTATACGTATGCCAGATCTGGACAACTACACGCTCGCCATCTTCCGTGACGTCGCTCTCATCCGGTTCTTCTACGCCGCCCACGTCGGAAGTATCTTCCGTATCGGGCGTACCCGTGTTTTCATCCTCGGATGTGCCGCCGTTTTCGGATGTATTGTTTACGTCGCCGTTGTCAGACGGCTCAGCCGTACAACCTGCAAACAGACAGGTCAGCATGCAAACCGCCAACAAAACAGCAAAAAATTTGCGAGATTTCATAGAAATAACGCCTCCTGTTTTTTTCGGGTACGCATTACCGCGTCCCAGATAACGGTTTTATTTTACTCTTAATTTTGGAAAATGTACAGATGAAAACCAGCGTCAAACTGCCGAACTTCCACCAGATTCCACCGGACTTCTTTGTGCTATCAGCCTTGAAATTTGAATCATATGCGGATAAATTGCGACGCCGTACGCTTCCGGTGATTTTCATCGGTTTCGATCAAAGTGATCCCTCACTCAAATTGCTTCGCGAAATTGCTGTTGATACAGCGTGGCATAAAGTCCGCCCTTTTGCATCAATTCCTCGTGTGTCCCCTGTTCAAGGATTCCGCCGTCGGCAATCACGGCAATTTCATCCGCATTTTTAATGGTTGACAGGCGATGTGCCACCACAAGCGTCGTTCTTCCCTTACAAAGTTCATCGAGCGCCTGCTGGATTAAAATTTCCGTGGTATTATCCAGTGCACTGGTTGCCTCGTCCAAAATTAAAATCGGCGGATTTTTTAAGAACACGCGGGCGATGGAAAGGCGCTGTTTCTGTCCTCCGGACAAACGGGCGCCGCGTTCTCCAATCTGCGTATCATAGCCGTCCGGAAGAGACAGGATATAATCGTGGATATTCGCGCGCCGTGCAGCTTCTATCACTTCTTCCTCCGTAGCGTCGAGACGGCCGTACAAAATATTTTCCCGAATGCTGGCATTAAAAAGATAAATGTCCTGCTGCACAATTCCGATATTGCGCCGGACCGACTCCAGCGTCAGTTCGTGAATATCCCTTCCATCCAAAAGGAGCTGACCTTCCGTAATATCATAAAAATGCGGAATCAGATGACAAATCGTGGTCTTTCCTCCGCCGGATGGTCCCACCAACGCATAGGTTTTTCCCTTTTCAATATCAAGACTGACATCATGCAGCACATCCTTGGAGCCTTCATAAGCATAGGTGACATGGCGAAATTCGATATGGCCCTCCAGCCGGCCTGCATCCACCGCGCCTTTTGTATCATACTCCGGTTCCGCGTCCATAATTTCGAGGAAGCGTTCAAACCCGGTGACGCCGTTTTGATACTGTTCCATAAAATTAATTAACGTCATGACAGGGGTAATAAACATGCTGATGGAAACCACAAACGCGGAATAATCTCCAAACACAATTTGATTATTATAGAGAAATAATCCCCCCGCAATCAAAACCACCACATTGAAGATGTCTGTAATAAACGACGTAGTCGAATGAAACTGGCCCATTGCACGGTAAGCCTTTCGGCGGGCCTCGATAAACTGCCCATTGCCGTCTTCAAATTTCTCACGTTCCTTTTCGGCATTGGTAAAAGCTTTCGTGACGCGGATTCCGGAAATGCTGCTCTCCAGCGCAGCGTTGATCACAGCAATGGAACGACGGCTGCTCATGAAAGCGTCCCGCATTTTTTTCCGAAGAAGAAGGGCAATCAAGATCAAAAACGGGACACAGGCAAAAATAATCAACGTCAACTTCCAGTTAATGCTGGAAAGATATATAAAGGAAGTAATCACCGTAATGGTCGAAATCAAAATATTTTCCGGGCCATGGTGCGCCAATTCACTGATGTCCATTAAATCGTTTGTCATACGCGACATGATTTTACCCGTTTCATGGTTATCATAAAATCGAAACGGCAGCTTTTCCAAGTGCCAAAACATATCGCTGCGCATTTGCGCCTGCATCCGTACGCCCATCATGTGCCCCTGATACTGAATAAAATAGTTTAGCAGCATCCGGATCACATAAATTGCCAGCAAAAGCAATCCAAATAAAATAATCATTTGATAATTGCGGTTGGGAATCAGGTCGTTGAGCATACGGCGCGTTACAACGGGATAGACAATCCCGATCAGCGCAACCAGCAGAGACGCGCCCATATCCAGTGCAAACAGTTTTTTGTGCGGCTTATAGTACCGAAGAAAACGCTTTAACATGACTTCTCCTCCAAATATTTTTTCTAATTCGTTATTATAACGGTTGTACGCATATAAAGCAAGGGATCAGGGAACCTTACCTCTTTCGATCCCAATACAGCCTGCAACGTTTTTTCTAAACAACTTGACATACAACAAAGCCTTTGCTTTTTTCCGAAAAAAACGTTGACAATCTGAAAAAGTTCTGTTATACTAAATAAGCTGTTAACGCACAGATATAAGGAGAATGGAGAAGTCGCCTAGTCCGGCCGAGGGCGCACGATTGGAAATCGTGTAGGGGTCAAAAGCCTCTCGAGGGTTCAAATCCCTCCTTCTCCGCCACGAAAGAACGAACTTTTGTCTACCAAGGCAAAGTTCGTTCTTTCTTTGTTTTCGGGGGTAAAAACGCCATAACAGGCAGAAATAAAGGTAAAAAGCGACTAAATGGAGCGCCGGAGCGGTCAGAAGGACTTCACCGGCGCTCTTTTTGTGTTTGTGGGACTGGTTTCGGGCGGCATACTTAAGTTCGTTGTTTGCCTCGATAAAGGACAAACAAAAGGTGGACATTGGGAGATTTGAACGCAAAAATCAGCAAGAAACGAGAAGAAGCACGATTTTGTGCGCCAATTCTATTGAAAAAATCACAGATTGGTGCTATACTTATTAGGTATAACTATCACCATTTGTAGGAAATCAGTGGAGGTGGGCTAATGGCGAAAGAAAACAGCCAGAAGATCAAACTGCTGAAACTCATGGAGCTTTTGCGTCAAGAAACGGATGAGCAGCATCCAATGGCGGCCACAGTCGTTTGCCAGAAACTGAATGACATGGAAGTTGCCTGCGATCGCAGAACACTGACAAGAGATATTCAAGCGCTAAACGAATATGGCTATGAAGTCATGACCACAATGCTCAGCCATGAAAAGGCATACTATGTCGAGGATCGCAGCTTCAGTGTTCCCGAGTTAAAGATACTGATTGATGCGGTACATGCAGCCAGTTTTGTGACCGAGAAGAAAACGGCAGAACTGATTAGGAAAATCGCCAATCTCGGCGGTAGCCACAGCGCGGAAATCCTACAGAGCAATATGGTCTACTTCAATACAAGGAAGCACCGCAACGAATCCATATATTATAATGTAGATTATTTAGAGGATGCCATCGAGCAGAAAAAGAAGGTCATCTTCTACTATTTCGATTTGAACGAGAACGGCGAAAAGGTTTACCGCAACGGACATCACCACTATGTCGTGGAGCCAATCGCGCTGGTGTTCAACGAAGATAATTACTATATGGTTTGCTACAGTGCAAGGCATGACAACACCGCAAACTACCGCGTTGACCGCATGGATGCTGTGGAGGTCATCGACGAAGATATTTGCGAAAAGGCCATTGAGCTGCGCAGCAGTGTCAATTGCTTAACCGAGCAGGCATTCAAGATGTACGGCGGCCAGACGACGGATATTACAATTCAGTTCAGCGATAAGCTGATCGGCGTGGTGTACGACAAATTCGGTGAAGACACTAAGATGGTACGCATCAACGAAAACAATTGCGTTGCCAGCGTCAAGGTGCAGATTAGCCCAACATTCTGGGGCTGGCTGTTCCAGTTTGCAGGACAGATGAAGGTACTGTCACCCGATACGGTGATCGCAGATTATAAGGAACACGCAGCAATGCTGGATGAATAACGGAGAAACAATATGAGCTTCAGACAAATAGATATCAAGCACAGCTATGTTAGCTATGGTGATGAGAATATTGCAAAAGCGTTTCTCATTCCAATGTTGCGAAAGACGAAGTTATACCGCAGAAGTGTTGGTTTCTTTTCGTCAACCGTCTTCTCAACGATAATTGACGGCATAGTATCGCTGTCCCGCAATGATGGAAAAATTCAGCTGATTGCCAGCCCTAATTTAAGTGCAGAAGACATTCACGCGATTAATGTGGGGTATCAGAAGCGTGAGGATATTATTGCAGGCGCTTTTGAACGCGATTTTGCGACTGCAATGGCAGAATTAGAAGATGCGCATCTTCAGCTTTTAGCAGCACTGATTGCTAACAACACTTTGGATATCAAAATCGCAGTGACCGAGGGAACGGGTATATACCACGATAAGCTCGGAATTCTCGAGGACTTTGATGGCAATACAGTTGTATTCTACGGTTCTGCTAATTCAACAGCAAGCGGTTATAAGAACAACTACGAAAAAATTCGGGTTGTAAAAAGTTGGGTTCAGGCAGACGCAGAAAGCATCGAGGATGAGATCAATGAATTCGATTCGCTTTGGAACAACACGAATCCTCATGTAACTGTTTATGACTATACAGCATCTGCACAGGCACAAATCCTCAAAGTTGTAGAACATCGAAAAAACCAAGCATCTAACGTGAATGTACCGATTATACTTCGTGATTACCAGCAGGAAGCTATCAACGCATGGGTCGCAAATGATTATCACGGTTTTTATGTTATGGCCACTGGTACCGGCAAAACATGGACAGCCATCTATTCTGCAGTGGAATTACTCAAAGAACATTCCGCTATGATCGTGATTTGTGCGCCATATAAACATTTAGTTCGTCAATGGGCAGAGGATGTGGAGAAAGCACTGCCAGATGCTACTATCGTTATGGTATCGTCGGAAAATCACAGTTGGGATCAACAATTATCACAAGCGATTGTACGTCAGCGGCTATATAAAGACACGCAGATTGTCGTAATATCTACGATAACATCGTTCAATCTTGGTAGATTCAAGAAAGTCATAAATAAATCTAAGCAGGATAAACTCTTGATTGTCGATGAAGCGCACCGCTTCACAAATCGCCCTGAGGAATTAAAAGATCAATTCCAGTATATACTCGGATTAAGCGCTACACCTTTCAGCGGGAAAAATACCGCTAAAGGAATGGAACTGATGACATTCTTTGGTGGGCAAGTCTTTAATTTGCCTATCGAAAACGCGCTGGAGCGAGGTTTCCTCGTCCCGTATTATTACTATCCCATTTTCGTAAATGCAACAGAATCCGAAGAAGACCGTTTCAATAAAAAATCCGCACAAATTGCTTCTTGCTTCAAAAACGGTGTGTGCATAGACCCAGAAAACCTTGCATTACACCTGCGGGCAAGATTGCGTATCATTTCTATGGCTGACGAAAAATTGGAAAGAATTGTCGAGCTTCTCGGACATGTTAAAGAAAAAGATCACTTTATCGTATATTGTGGAGACGGAAGGCTACACGACGATAATGACGAAGAAATCAGACACATAGAGTTTGTAAAAGAAACATTGTCTTCATTAGGATTTAAGTCCAGCCAATTTACCGCATCAGAAAATATGATGCAGCGCATGGAACTGGTAGAATCTTTCAATGAAGGCGCTATAGACGCGCTTGCCGCAATTCGCTGTTTGGACGAAGGCATCAATATTCCTTCAATTACAGGAGCCTTGATACTTTCAAGTAACGATGATTACCGTGAATTCGTACAGCGTCGTGGTAGAATTCTGCGTACTTACAAAGATAAGAAATTTGCTAATATTTATGATGTCGTAGTGTTGCCGTCATACGCAACGCCAAAGATGGCAGAAATCGAGCTTCGCCGCTTCTATGAATATGCGCGACTGGCTGTTAACCACGATCCACTTCTCCTGCAACTAGAAGAACTGGCTTCTGATTACGGTCTCGCTGTGGAAGATTTTGTTACTACATTTGATGAAGGCAAGGAGGCAGACCTCGATGAATAAATCAGAAGCAATTGCGCACATGATTTCAAAAGTTGAAGAAATTGAGCGTGAACGATTGGCAGCACATTTCTCAATAGATGCAACCAAACAAAAGAAGGAAGCAGTTGATGGCATACTCAAGGCATTAAAGGAGGTGACGATCGACGATGAAAATCAGCAAGATTGAATTTGAAAATTTCAGAAATTTCAAAGAAAAATGCTGTATTACCTTCCCTACAGATGGCAGTGTCACGGTTATTTACGGACCCAATGGCGTCGGAAAAACTACGCTGCATCAGCTGTTCCAATGGATTTTCTATGGTGAAGTTCACTTCAACAAAACTGCAAGTAAGGAAATGTTCAATCTTGATTTTGAGCAAGAAGCCGCCGTTAATAAGGCGTTTTCTGTGTGGGGTATCATCGATTTCGAGCACCCAAATAGTGCAGGTGAAATCGAAAAATACTCCATCCGCCGAGAGTGGGTTTATCGCAAAGAATTAAAGGAAACCAAGGTTGTCGATCGAAAAATCCGCATATCTAAGGATGCTGGGATCGCTGGTAAGAGCAACTGGGTCACATTAACGACAGATGCCGAGGCGGCAGCTAAACTCATTGAGCAGATACTGCCTAGTGGTCTTTCACAGTACTTCTTCTTCGATGGTGAAAGCATGATTGCAGACCTTGGAAAAACTGGTAAGGATTCTGCCAAAGCCCTGCGAAAAGCGTTGTTCTCGATTTTTGACCTTGATATTTACGAGCAGGCAACTGTTCATCTCGGATCTCAAGACAGCGGCTCCAGTACGGTTTTGGGTAAATTGTATTTGAGTTTAACGCAAAACAGCAGTAACAAGGATATTATGCTTCAAACTGGAGAATTCCGCGCTGCAGCAAAAAGGGTGGAAAAACTGCGTGAGGAAATCGAGAGCTATAAATCCTACATAGAAAAGTACCGTAAAGCAGCACAAGATTTATCTGAAAAGATTGGTAACGCTCCATCAAGAAAAGCGTTGGAGGAAAGAAGAAAACGCGCAAAAGCAAGCATTAAGGCTTTGGAGGAATCTATTGCCAGTGAAATGAAAGCTTTTGGCGCAACGGTTATGTCCGCATACCCGCACCTTCTTCTATCCCGCGTTGTGGAAGAAGCGCAGTTCCGTATCGGATTGAAGATAGAGGATCAAAAATTGCCACGTGGACTTACTAAAGAACTTGTGTTAACGCTGCTCGATAGCGACACATGCCTGTGCGGGCATCCGATTACCGCCAAAGAGCGGCAGGTGCTTGAAGAATTAAAAAAGATGTTCCCGCCGTTGTCGTATAAATACATTTACGACCAGTTCAAGTTATCTGCTGCTCGTTGGGGTGCAACATACGATCGCGAATTATTGCTTGGCCATATCGAAAGGATTTTCAAGTTTAAGGATCAGATTTCCGACTTGCAAACAGAAATACATGATATTGATGAGGCGCTGAAGCAGACAGGAAATGTTGATGAGCTTATTGCGCAACGATCGGAGGCAGAGGAAAAGCTTCGGTTTTGGCAAAGCAAATTGTCGACAGCGGAACAGGATTTGGGCGTAAAGAACAGGCTTATGGCTCAAGCTAAAAGCAAGCTGGACAAGCTGCTGGCGGCCTGTTCCGCTAATAAGTCCATCCAAGACCGCATCGAAGTAATGGAAGCGGTCAAGAAGCATTTTGCTGACAAACTAGCATTCTCGGCAGCGCTGTACAGTTCAGAACTTTGCAAAGCAATCCAGGCGCTTCTGGACAGGATGCTTTCAGGCACTCGTAAGGTTACTGTTTCGCAACGATTCGAATTAAGCGTAAAGGATAGTCATGGTAATGAGGCAAAATCTGAAGGACAGTTTGCTATTGTATCGTTTGCATATATTGGAGGAATTCTGAAACTTTTAAGCGAAGTGCCCGAATTAAAAGGAAAAGAATTTCCTCTTGTTCTTGACGGACCATTTTCCAAGCTGGATGCACAGCACAGGCAAAATGTCATTGATACGATTCCTTCCTACGCACCACAGGTTATTCTATTCTCAAAAGATGACATCAACGCATGCTTTGGTGCTGAAGGCCCTGATCATGTATGGACAATCTACAGCAACGAAGAACGAAATGTATCTACAGTAAAACAAGGATATAATCCGGAGGTGTTTAGCACAAATGGAACTGAAAACTGATGCTATCTTAAAAGGACCAATTTGGGCTGACACTTTAGATCGTCTTGTTGGAACCGTATTTAAGACATACTGGGATGTGTATGCACTGAGTATTTCGATTGGCATGATGCACGATTGCCAAATCGAATCGGATGATATGGTTCCAGAAGGATATGATGCAGAGCCGAAATCGGTACCTCGTACCGTGCTAGGACACTCACAGAATAAGGCTCTTCTTGAGTTTATGTTGCAAACAGCAATGATTACCACCAAGCATCTTGACCTCGATGAAAACGAGCGGCTTGAAATAGCGTTTAACGACGATAAAAAGCCGGAGTTCAATCCTGTTGCATTTCTTACAAAATATGCCAATTACGGCATAACAATGATCAAGGATGTAATCGACGATACCGATGATATTGAGATGTTGGAAGCACTTATGACTTTTTTGAACAGCACATATGAAACTGGCGTTGCTGGTATTGATGGCGACAACGAACTTGAAGATTTCGACGAATAAACGCTTTTTTGTCAAGAACAATTGACTTTTCAACAGAGGTGTGATATACTTAAGTATGTACTTAAGTATATCACACCTTGTCCAGTGGAGGCAGAATATGAATTTCACATATCGATTTCCGGCGGTCAAAGGGCAGCAGGCTGGCCGAGAATACTATATTTCGATGGTACCGCTGAAGCTACTTGCGCGGCTGTTCCCCTCCGAGGAAGAAATTGTGCCACCGGAACATAGGGCACAGCGCCGCATCAATGAAGCACGAATTCCCGAGATTAAAAAATACATTCTGGACAATCGTGATTCTTATGTGTTTTCTGCCCTTTCCGCTTCCATTGATGGTACATATTCCTTTACACAATTGATGGGCAGCGATGTGGGTGTTTTGGAAGTCGATATGGAAGCTGTTTTTCTGATCAACGATGGACAGCATCGCAAGGCGGCTATAGAAGCAGCAATGCAGGAAGATCCTACTCTCGAAAAGGAAACTATTTCTATTGTTTTCTTTGGCGATGAAGGGCTGGAACGAAGCCAGCAGATGTTTACTGATTTGAATAAACACGCGGTGAAGACATCTAATTCTCTTGCCACTCTATACGATGGCCGGGACGAAATCGCTGTGGCCACTAAGCGAACCATTGATGCGATTCCATTTTTTAAGCGTTTCACAGATAAAGAGCGCGACATTCTTGGAAAGAATTCTTCCAGCTTGTTTACGCTGAATATGTTATACAAGGCGAATCAACGGATCTTGCACGGTGACCGTTGCACAGAGGAAGATACAGCATTCTTGTTAGAATATTGGAACGCTGTTTCTGAAAATATTATTGAGTGGCAAGAGGTGCTAAACCGAACACTGACTAAAAAAGCACTTCGAGAAAATTATATTGTTACATTGGCTATCACCATCAGTGCATTCGGACGACTCGGTCGATACTTTTATGATCACCGTTCGTTCGATATGAAAGGATGCTTAAAGAAGTTGCAGCAAATTGACTGGCTGAGATCCAATCCTATGTGGATAGGACGAGCTATCCGTGAAAACGGCAAGGTGCAAAACAGCGAGGAATCTATTTCCTTGACTTGTGCTGTAATTAAGCAGCAGATCGGAATTCCACTCACCAAAGAGGAACTCCAAAAAGAAAAACAGATATTGGAGAATAAATGATATGCGCTACACAGGAGAATTTGCGGTATTTGAAGACATCATACAAGAAATGATGCTCGTGTACCAGCACGATAAACGCCCATGGATGATCGGGTTTAGTGGAGGTAAAGACTCCACCCTGCTGTGCTGCCTTGTCATGGAAATGCTTAAAAGATTGCCAGCAGAAAGAAGAAATAAGAAAGTTTATATTGTGTCATCGGATACATTGGTAGAAAACCCCATCGTCCGTGACTATATGCATAGAATGTCAGAAATGATTGGGTCAGTTGGTGCCCCGCTTGGAATCCAATCTGACATTATTTATCCGCGTGTTGAAGACACTTTTTGGTGTAAGGTCATTGGCTTAGGATATCCAACACCAGAAGCCCCCGGTTTTCGTTGGTGTACCGAGCGATTAAAAATACATCCTATGAATGCCTACACGCTTGAAAAAATCAAAAGCAACGGAGAAGTTGTTCTTTTGCTCGGTGTTCGCAAAGCAGAAAGCACCTATAGAGCGAATAATATTCGAGCAAGAGAAATCGAAGGGAAATTGCTTGTACCGCACAATGATATTGATAACGCGTATGTCTATAATCCACTGACTGAAATCCCGAATGAAGAAGTGTGGCGATTCCTGCTGAAGGATGATGGATTCTCTCCATGGGGATCTGACAACAAGTACCTATTCTCGCTATACCAAGGAGAGACGCTTGGCGAAGAACAGAGTGTAATCGGTGAAATAGACAAGGATAAGATTCCCGTAACTGGCAACTCTCGTTTTGGATGCTGGATTTGCACGATGGTAAAAGAAGATAAATCCCTTAAAGCGTTTATCGATCGTGGTGAAACTTGGTTGGAGCCACTCCGCGATTATAGAAACTGGATGCTTGAATTAAGAACCAAACCCGGAGCAAGAGAATATAAACGACGCAATGGTGCAATGTACCGTAAAGCAGACGGGACACTTGGCACCGGCCCTTTTACCATGGAAACCAGAAAGCAAATGCTTCGCAAGCTGCTTCAGCTTGAAGTTGACACAGGTCTTTCGCTTATTACCATGGATGAATTAAAGCAGATCGACATCATGTGGGACAGCGAAGGCGATTTGACCCGGCGTTGCTTGGTTGATATTTATAGAGAGATAACTGGAAAGATGCTGCCTTGGGATCAATTCAAGGCACCTATCTTCCCTGCAGATGTTATTGATGAAATAAAACGACTCTGTGATGAACATCAGGTAGAGTTCGAATTGATTTCGAAATTGATTATCGAAATCGAAGCGAATAAAAACTACACCAATAGTTCGATGGTGACAAAAGCATTTGACCGCATTATCAATCAAGGCTGGCTACACTTTGACAGTATCGAGAAGGGATTGCAGAATGAAAATCAATAGTATTTTGTTATACAATTTCGGCTCGTACGAAGGTGAAACACTATTTGATACGCGGTCGACTGCCGATGGCAAAAACATTGTGCTAATCGGAGGTAAGAACGGCGCAGGAAAAACTACGCTATTTACAGCCATGCGCGTTTGCTTATATGGCTACATGAGCATGGGATACAAGAATGCCAACTCGCATTATAATCGAGCCATCATCAAACTGATCAATAACAACGCAAAGATTCGTCGTCCTGCCAATGCTCATGTTGAAATGCAGATCGGTCTCAGCAATGGTCATGAGGTCGATTTATATACACTGCGCAGAGAGTGGACCTTGGGTGAAACGCTTTCAGAGAAGTTTTCAGTTGCTAAAAACGAAGCGGTATTAGCAGAAGATGCTGTAGCCGATTTTGAGAAGTATTTGCTGACACTAATTCCGCCGGAATTATTTAACCTGTATTTCTTCGATGGCGAAAAAATTGCGGACTTCTTCTTAGAGGAAGGTAGCAACGCACGAATTAAGGATGCTTTCTTAACATTGTGCGGATATGATACATTCGAGATCATGCGGAAAAACTTCAAACGAATTGGATCGGGCAAAACTAATGGCACTCCCGATCTGGATGAGTATCTTGCCGCAAAAGAAGCACTTGGAGCGGCACAACAGACCCAGCAGGAGTTAACCGCTCGATTAAACCAGTGCATCGACGAGATGGATAGCTGCGAAGCGGATATTGTCGCACTGGAAAAAGCATACCATCAAAGTGGAGGCGTTTCACAAGAAGAATGGAATCAGAAACTTCTCACCCTTAAAGAGGAAGAAAAGAAGCGCGAAACATACAATGCTTTATTAAGAAAATGGGCAAATGAAATGATTCCATTCCTTATGGTACGGGATCAGATTGCAGCAATTAAGCGGCAGATCGAAAAAGAAAACAGCACCCAGAAGTACCACAATTTCCGTGAAGTTTTGGAAAAGCCTGATGTAAGGCGGTTGGTAAAGGGTGATTTATCTGCAATAATTAAAGCCGCAGCTACCCAGTTTTCAGAATCTGGCGATGTGGTTCTTGACCTGTCGTTGGAGCAGAGCGCGCTGCTCCTATCACACATCAATCAAGTGCTGGATTTCGATGTTGAAAAAATTGCAAAGAGTAAACGCGCAATTAAGAGATCACTTGCTTTAACGGCAAAGATACGGCAGGAGCTTGATAGTAGCAGCGTATCCTCTGTGCAGGAATACATGCAAAAACGCGCCCAGATGTTCGAGACAAAAAGCGCGTTACTCGTACAACGAATCGAGCTTGAACGCCAGCTTGCTGAAAACAAAGAGGTTTTGCAGCAGGCTGAAACGCAGCTGTCTCGTGTGCAGTCTCGCTTGGAGGAAGAACTGAAGCAGGCGTCAATAACAGACATTTCCGCCCGTGCAATCATCATGTTGGATAAACTACAGCATTCTTTGTACAGACGGCAGATAGAAAAAGTGGAGGCATTCTTCCGTAAGGAAATCAAGATCCTAATGCGAAAGTCGCGTTTTATCGATGATATCCACATTGACGATGAGTTCAACACTCACATATACAGAAATGAAGAAATTCAGATTTCTCGTTTGTTAGAGTCCCTTCGTACAAATACTGAGGCGCAGTTGGTCTCCATGTTCGGCAGCGCGGCTATGCAGGCACTCCACAAAAAGGTTGGATCCTCTGAAATTAGCGCAATGATTCGTTTCTTCACGGATGCGAAAGATGAAACCATTGTGCTGCCGGTTGAAATTGATAAGACATCCTTGTCGAATGGTGAAAAGCAGATTTTTATCATGGCGCTGTATCACTCCCTCGTTCAATTGTGTAATCACGAAATTCCGTTCATCATCGACACACCCTTCGCACGAATCGACACTGAACACAGGAGAAATATCTCTACACATTTCTTCTGCAAGCTCAAGGGACAAGTATTTATACTGTCTACAAACGAGGAAATCAATTCTGCGCATGTCCAGATCATGAGGGATCACATTGCTGCAACCTATATGCTGGAAAACACGGATAACAAACGAACCACAGTTGTCAGCAATAAATATTTCGAGGTGTAGGTATGGTTTTCAAAATAAGAACATCCAAAAGAACGGTGGCCATATTTGAGGAAATATCTGCCAGCACCAATTATGCGCCATTTATTCTGTCAAAATTAGCAATATCCATGTCTCTAAAAAGCAAGGAGATACTGAGGGAAACAGATTTCAAAACAGATTCTTATGGGATAGAACTGAATAGACAGACCATTACTGGTGAATGGGATGAGCTATATAAAAGCCTGATTGAAATGTTTGAAGGAAAGCACTTAAGTGACGATGACTATTTTCAAAAATACCTTAAAGCACATCTGGATCGCGGTGCCCGTCTCATTTATTCGGAATTTCGATATAGCAATGATTTCCTGCTTGGCTTACTGAGCGAAAAGAAAGGCATATGAGGGAGGTGCAACTACATGTCGAACATAAAAGGAACCATTGTAAATGTAAAGGATTTTTTAGCGCTTGACGCTGTGAATATTCGAATTACTGGTGCGTCGGAAAGCATTTTTACGTTAGAAGAAGGGCGCAGCTATGTTATTCCGGATTTTCAGAGAGAAATCCGCTGGACGCCTGAGAATTTAATTGAACTGATGAATGATATTTTTCATCAATCCAAATTTCTTGGAAACATTATCTTGACGCGGAGCGAAAGCAAAAGGTACGCTATAATTGATGGACAGCAGCGTACTTCTCTGTTGAGAATGTTAATTCGATATGTAGTTGCCAATTATGGAGATGAACTACCCGAGCCTCCTGCATTGTGTAAAATCGATAACGAAGCCTTTACGGAATATGAAAAATTTCAGAACAATAATTTTTCGTTGGATGGCCTTTCTGCAGAGGATGCGCATAATATTCAAACTGGTGACCAGTACAGGCAGTCAGATCGATATCGACTTTTGTGGGATACCATAAATAAGTCTGGAATAATTTCCGATGCATCCAAAGCACGAAGTTTTATTACTAACCTGTATCGTTGTCAATTTAATATAATTCTATCTGAAGAAGATTCTACCAATTACAGCATTGAATACTTTTTGGATGTCAATCTAAAAGGTATCAAGCTGGATGCGGAGGATATTTTTAAAGGTTATCTATTCCATTTGGATCCATCGGCAGAAGTGCGTCAAATATGGGTTGCACTAAAACGAAAGTCTCAGGAGTTTAATGCAGCATGCAATAGTGGCAGCAGAACCAAAACGGATTGCTATCCATTAATGAAAATGCTTGAGCATTTCTTCTACTGCTATCTTTACGATACTGATCGGCACAACGGCATTGTGTTTGGTGAGGACTTCTGTTTGAAACAAGAGGTTCAAATTGACAGCACGACACATTATATTGGCGAACACATTTTGAAGGCTATTAATAATAACCTGTATATTCGTAAAATGCTGCAAACTGTCATCAATTTTCTGCAAATTGCAATTAATGTGGTGTCTTCCGAAACTCCAAGCACCAATTTTAAGAAATTATTTGAATTATCCGCCCCAAAACAGAAAATGGATCATGATGACATAGCGAACTTCCACAGTTTTATGAAAATGATTCTGTTGGATAGAAAAGTGATCGTCGCCAAAGCCGTTATAATAAAATATGCGATAAATACGCTATTATTCACGGGGAGCAGGAATAAGGATGATTACAAAAAACTATATGCCCTGCAAATGTATGTCACTTTGTTTTCGGTTTTCGAAAACAAAAAGGGTATTGAGCCGGTTGCAAAAATCTTGAAATCTCGTAGTTGGGATGCTGAGGTACGTTCGTCCATAAAGGTTTACTGCAGCAAAACAACAATTACAGAGAGAAAGCGTGGAGCTGAATTCAAATTTAGCACCAACCCAGACAACGAAGAGCAGCGTTATCATAGCATCATGCTGGCTGCGGTCTATAATTACTTCTCTTTTTCGAATGGTAAAGTTGGTATTAAAAAGGGCAAAACTGCAGAATTACATAGATTTCTTTCTTCTCCCGAGCTATTTAGCGTGGAGCACTTTGTTGCAAACAAATCCGGAAAATGCCTTGTTGGGTACGCTAATTCAGATGAAATCTACCAATATGAGTACCCTTCTGAAATCAAAAAGTATAGTTCATCGATCTTCAATTACATATTCATTCCAAAGAGTTTGAATGGAAGGCTCGAAAACAGGGTGCTTCAAGAGAAAATAACCGTCATTTCTAAAGAAACGATTGAGTGCGAATACTCACGCATGGTAATTGAAGCAGCAGGCCGTGCCTTCGAAGCGCTACCGACCTTGTCTGCTGGAAACGATCGTGAGAATAAGACTTTGATGGACAAATACTATTCATACGATTTTAAGCAACAGTATGGTAGATTCGTTTCAATAATTCTCAATATGATTTCGGATAGGTTCTGTATTGACTAACCGGTATAATAAAAAGCTCCGGCGGCTAAAGCAGCTGTCGGAGCTTTTATCATAGAACAAATACAGTTTGAACACCCTTGCGGGCAGCGTAATCGACGGTGTTCTTCGTACCGCCCTTCTCGCCGGTGTAGGCCGCGATCAGGAGCGCCGAGCGGTCAACCATCCATTCATTGCGAATTTGGAAGCAGCCACGATGGTAGTGATTGCAGATATACTTTACAAGATCTGCAGAGGACAGTACTGCATAGTAGCGGCGTTTCCAGTCGTTATCCCAGCCGCGCTCAAATCCTTCGTAAGGAACAGCAGCGACAAGGTGAATCGGGTGTCCCTCCGCTTTTAAGCGCAGGACAATTTCAGCAGCCCAGATATCCACTCCCCACGCCATGCCGGAGATGAATGTAACAAATCCATCGTCGATGGCTTCGCGTATTTTCTCTTCCAGCGCAGTGATCACGACAGATTCGGGCTGGTGTAGCTTATGAGGCCGATGACCGGTGAAACATGCGCGATGCTGCCGCAATTCAGATTCTGTAGCCACGGTATTTTCACTCCTCCAAGAAACAGGAATAGAATATCACCAAAACTTGTAATAAGACTTCCACCTCTTCGCTATAACTGTATCACCATTGATGGGGATATAATATAGTATAGAAATGAGGTGGTTTTGTGGACATTACGAAAAGGCTCATAGAGCTGCAGCAGCGTTATGGCTGGACGGATTACAAAATCGCCAAAGAAGCTGGACTCTCACCTAATACGGTTTCAAATATATATCGCAGAGGCAACACGCCCAGCATGGTGACGCTGGAAGCAATCTGCAAAGCATTTAATATTACAATGGCACAGTTCTTCGCAGAAGATGACATGGTTGAACTTACCCCGGAACTGCGGGAACTATTCGACAGGTGGACTGCTCTGACCGATGAGCAGAAGGCAGCAATTTGGCAGATTATCAAAACATACGAATAATGCAAACACAAATAAGGGCTTCGGCCCTTATTTTTTTGCCCCCACTATCGCAAGAAATGGTGATATAGCATAACCACATTATACAATGGTGCGCTATAATATACAAGCGCCGTCTCCAAAAAAGCTCGTGAGGCTGCCAGAAAATATTTTCTGGCAGCCTTATTTATGGGCTGGAAGGAGGTGATACGGATGAAAAAAGTTCAAATTGACCCTGCAACTCAACGAAGGCCAACATCCCGAAAGCAGAACCGATCGGCAAAAATCAAAGAACAACTCACGCAACAGGTGGAGGTACAAGTCATACCGGCCGAGACCGATGTGGAAGGATACGAAAGACCGAAGCCCCGCGTGGGTGCATACTGTCGCGTCAGCACTGACATGAATGTCCCCGGCACCATGCGGAGCAATCTGCATGGTCCTTCTTTAAGGTGTACAAAATCGTGCGCCTTTCTCTTGGACGGCGAAAACTTGTGCTGACCCCCTTGACCAGTGACGGTGTCGTGAGTATAATAAAAGCTGTAAATGGAACATTTGTTCAAGATAGCCCCAAAGGAGGCAAGCATATGCGTACAAAGAATCCCGAGACTTTCAAAGCGATTGAGGAATTCGTAAATGAGTACACCGAGAAACACGGTGTATCACCCACGGTGCGTGAGATCCACGCAGGCATCGGCTTGGCAGTCGGTACCGTTTCCCGCTACCTGTCCTTCATGCGGGAAAATGGAATGATCGACTATAATGGTTGTCGCAACATTACCACTCGTGAGGCGAAAATCACCAAGCGCGAAACCACCAG
>CALWBW010000026.1 GCA_944376195.1 uncultured Clostridia bacterium
ATGCAAAGATTCTTTGCGGGGGCCCTTTCCCCCGCAAAATAAGAAAAGCCCCGGGAAAAATCCCGGGGCTTTGTAAGTTTTCCAGTTGTCCGTGCGTGTTACAGTACCGGTACGCCCAGCGCCGCCGCACGGCAGCCGAGCGCCTCCAGCGCGGCGGCCCATTCGTCCGGTGTTTCATGGCGCGGCGTGAAAGAAATTCCAAGTTTCATCGTGTTTCCTCCTCTTTCGGGCGTGGACTCCGGAACTGCCGGAACCCCGCCGTTTTTTATCTGTTTACGCGTCGTATTGCGGCTTTTCCCCAACGCCTGCGGGGAACGTCTCCACAAAATTGACTTTTTGCGCTTCCTCCAGGGTCAATGGCAGGCGGGACCAGTCGATGGTGCGTTCATACCCGGCGTAATCGCTGATCCGAATGGCGCAGAGCAGGCCGTCTTCCCCGCGTTCATAGGCGGAAATGCCGGACATGGCGATGCGTCCCAGGTCTTCCTGCCCCGCGCGGGAAATGATGTGAACCCATTCCATGACGCAGGTGCGCCCGTCGTCTGTAATCGTCTCATACCGCATGGCAACTTTTGCAGGGATATAGGTGGCCATATGTTCGTAGCTTGCGCGCAGTTGCGCGGCGTCGCCGTGGTTTGCCGCACTTCCCCACGGCTCATAACCGCCGAACCGGCAGCCGGGTCCCATCGAACCCAGGATCCGGTCGACATCCACATAGGGGACGTGGTGCAGCGCCTCATAGTATTCCCGTACGGCGCCGGTCAGCAGGGCAGGATCCCCCATTTCCCGATGGGCGACGGGGAAAAGCGGCGCGCGGTACGCCTCGAGCCCCGGGACAAAGGAAAAATGACAGTAAAGCCGCACTTCCTCCAAAAGTCCGGGCGTCCGCAGGTCACCCACGACGAACATCGGGACTTCCTCGATTTCCCCGTCTACGACGAAGTTGACGACGACTTCCGACACCGAGCGGCCGTTCGCGCGCGTCTGGACTACGGGGGTGAGGAACGCGAGCGACGCGCCGAAGCGCGCGAGGAAGCCCTCCGCAAACCGGCGGACGCCCTCCAAGCCGGTAAAGCGTCCATAGGGCGTGTCGACGGCGGGCAGTTCCCCGCCGAACAGCTTCTTTTCCCGGAAAAAGGCGGTGGCTTCTCCGGGCTGTCCGGCGCAGACCGCCGAAAGAAAACGCAGCTCCGGCGAAGCGGCGTCGATGGGGTGGGACGGCCCCGCGTACATGCGGGCAAGGTTACAGGGTTTCCGGATTTTCATGATCGGTTCCTCCTCAGGCAGTCATTGGACGCCGGCGCGTGACGGCGGGCATTTCTTAAGAAAACTATAACACAGGTTGCCGGACTTGTCACGGAGAAAACCGGTTTTTCCTTCCCGCCCGGCAAGATGTTTTACTGCAAACTGCGAAAATAATTTCATCTTTCCCGGAAGATGATTGACGAAAATCACAAAATACGCTACTATAAAAACAGAAAAAATGAGAATGGAGGGCAAACTGTGGACAAAGCATATCTTGAAAACCAGGCGCTGTTTTCTTCGGTGATGGTGTTTGACCAGAACCGCTATAACAGCCGGATGCATGTCGACGCGGAGGGAAACCGCGTGCGCGAACCCTATACCGCGCCCTATGGCGCCGTGACGCTGCCGGATGGCGGTATGCGTTTTTCCTTCTACGCGCCGGACGCGAAAACCGTGGAGGTACGCGGCCTCGGGGGATCGTTCCCGGGCGAGGTGCGCCATGCCATGACAAAGGATGAAACCGGCTGGTGGAGCGTGGACGTGGGGCCGGACGCCATTGAGCCGGGCTTCCACTATCACGAATATTTTGTCGACGGCGTGCGGACCTTTAACCCCCGCGTTCCCTTTGGCTACGGCTGCGGATCGTTTTTTAACGTCTGCGATACCGCGGACCCCGACCATGATTTTTACCATATCAAAGATGTGCCGCACGGGTCCGTCCATATGGACCTCTATCGTTCCGAGGTCTGCGGCGGGCGCTTCCGCAATTGCTGGGTCTATGTGCCGCCCTTTTATGAAAAGCATCCGGAAAAACGGTACCCGGTGTGGTACCTGCATCACGGCGGCGGCGAAAACGAGACCGGCTGGGTCTTCCAGGGAAAGATCAATTTTATCCTGGATAACCTCATTGCCGAGGGCAAATGCGAGGAAATGATTGTGGTCATGAACTCCTTTGAGGCATTCCGCGAGACGGACGAAGAAGATGTGATGGAAAACGTCGACTACTCCGACACGCTGGTACAGGACTGCATCCCCTATATCGACCGCAAATACCGCACGATTGCCGATGCGGACCATCGTGCCATCGCGGGTCTTTCCATGGGCGTTGTGTATTCCTACACGACGGCGTTCCGCTATCCGGACTATTTTCGGTGGATCGGCTGCTTCTCCGGCCACATCATGCCGGTCAGCCGCGACGGCGCATATTTCGGCCGCACCTTTGATTATTCGGAAATTTTCAAAGACCGCGAACTTTTCAACAGCCGGATCCGCCTGATGTTCCATGCGGGCGGTGTCCGTGAGGGCTTTGGTACGCCGCGGGAGATCCCCGGCGACGAGATGCCCTACCGTTGGGAGGAATACAAGGCAAAGGGTTATCATGTGGACGGACAGGCCTACCGCGGGTTCCACGAGTGGGATACCTGGCGGTTTGCCGCGCGCGATTTCGCCATGCGCCTGTTTCAGTAAAGAAGGGGGATGAATGTGATGAAGAAAGAGCTTCGCAACAACCAGGCCGTAAATTCGACGCTTCTTTATTTTGCGCCGAATTTTACCCGCCGCAAACCTGCGCCTCCCCCCGAAGCGGGCGGACGCCGCCGCTTCGGATTTTCTCTCCCGAAAACTTACACGCAGCT
This sequence comes from uncultured Clostridia bacterium, assembly GCA_944376195.1. Taxonomy (GTDB): domain Bacteria; phylum Bacillota; class Clostridia; order Oscillospirales; family QAMX01; genus Allobutyricicoccus. The sequence continues at coordinate 2,880 of CALWBW010000026.1, forward strand.
CTCCCCCGCCAAAACCCTGCCGGATGGGAAGACGCGCGTGACCTATTATAATCCCGACGCGCATGAGGTCTTCATCTGCGGAATCGGCGGTTCCATGCCGGGCCGGTATCCCATGACGCGCGACGAAGACGGATACTGGACGGCGGACCTCGACCTGGCGCCGGGCGTCCATGTTCACCGCTACCTTGTCGACGGCGCGACGGTATCCAATCCCCAGATGCCGTACTGCTTCAGCTGCGGCGAACCGGCCAACTTTTTTGAAACCGTTGGAGAGGACAGCGACTGGTATCTCATGCAGGATGTGCCGCACGGCGACCTGCGGATGGAGTTTTACCGTTCCAGTTGGACGGGACGCTGGAAGGCCTGCTGGATTTATACGCCGCCCGGGTATGAGGAAAATCAGGACGAAACCTATCCGGTGCTGTATTTGCAGCACGGCGCGGGCGAAGACGAGACGGGCTGGATCGACATGGGCAGGGTGAACCTGATCCTGGACAACCTCATTGCGGAAGGCGCGTGCAAAAAAATGCTGGTTGTCATGAATTCCGGCTGGTCGTTCCGCGACGAGGCCGACAACGCGGCAAACCGTTCCGGATTTGCGCAAGAACTTTTAGAGGACTGCATCCCCTTTGTGGAATCGCATTACCGCGCGAAGACCGACCGCGAAAACCGCGCGATGGCGGGCCTTTCCATGGGAAGCTTTCAGGCGCAGCAGATTGTGCTGGGCAATCTCGACCGGTTTGCCTACCTGGGCGCGATTATTACCTGGCTGGACCCGGTCCGTCAGGGCGCGGCCGCGGCGGTGCTTGACGATATCCCCACGCTGAATGAAAAACTGCGTGTCTTTTTCGCCTCAAACGGCGATCAGGAACCGCAGGCGCCGGAAACGCGTGCGCGGATTGCGGCGCTGACGGCCGCCGGATATCGCAACGCGCGGTATTTTGAATTCCCCGGCTACCATGAGCTGACCGTATGCCGGGAAAGCCTGCGTATGTTCCTGCCGCTTCTGTTTTCCTGATTGGTTGCAGGAATTTTTAAAACCCCCCGCCGGCAGGCGGGGGGTTTTTTATTTACTGACGACCACGGCGTCGCGCTGCGCAATCAGGCACAGTTCCGCCGCTTTGAAGGCGTGTGCCTGCGTCATGGCGTTTTCGGTGCGGTTGATGCAGTCGAGGATCAATTCCCCGAAGAAGGGGTAACCCACCTGGCCGGAGACGGAAAACTTCCGCTCCCGCTCGCCGTTTACAAGGATCACCTGGTTTGCGCCCTCGTTTGTGCCCACATCGATGTATTTACGCAATTCGATGTAACCTTCCGTACCGAGAATCAGCGTACGGCCGTCTCCCCAGGTGCCGAGACCGTCCGGTGTAAACCAGTCGACGCGGAAATACTGCGTCGCGCCGCCGGCGCCCACGAGCATCGCGTCGCCGAAATCATCCAGCTCCGGATATTGCGGATGCGCATAGTTCCCGATCTGGCTGCGGACGACGGTGGCGTCCGTCTCCCCTGCGTAAAAGAGGAACTGTTCAATTTGATGGCTGCCGATGTCGCACAGGATCCCGCCGTACTTTTCCTTTTGGAAGAACCACTCCGGCCGTGACGATGCGTTTAAGCGGTGCGGCCCGAGGCCCAGCACCTGAATCACACGCCCGATCGCGCCCTGCTGGATGAGCTGTCCGGCCGCGATGGCGCTCTCCACGTGCAGGCGTTCGCTGTAATATACCATGTATTTCCGGCCTGTTTCCGCAACCTTCCGGCGCGCGGCCGCGAGTTGGTCCAGCGTGGTAAAGGGCGCCTTATCGGTGAAATAATCCTTTCCGGCGTCCATGGCGCGCAAGCCGAGCGCACAGCGTTCACTTGTCACCGCGGCGCCCGCGATGAGCCGGACCTCCGGGTCGGCAAACACCTCATCCTCGCTCCGCGCGGCCTTCACGCCGGGGTACCGGCTTTGAAACGCCGCCACCTTCGCGGGGTCGGGATCATAGACGTATTTCAAAGTCGCGCCGGCCTCGAGCAGGCCGTTTGTCATGCCGTAAATATGGCCGTGGTCGAGGGCAACGGCGGCGAATGCGAATTCGCCGGGTTTCACGACGGGTGCGGGTTTCCCCTGGGGCGCGTAATTCACCTCATCCGCCGTATGAAATGAAGAAGTCGTCACAAACATTCCGCCTTTCTGTTTCAAATGACCGGCGCGCGGGTTATTTCCCGTCGCCGCCGACTGTGATACCGGCGTCGGCCAGATTTTCGACCGACGTGGATTTTTCATAAAAGTGGCGTGCGTTTTTCAAAATCCCCTCGACCGTATAGAAGGGGCTGTCCGGGGGAAGCGGCAGGGAAACCGTACGTCCCTCGAAGCCGGATTGATAAATCGCGGTGATGATTTCAATGGTGCGGCGGCCGCTGACGCCGTCGATAAAGGGCCGGCGGCCGGTTTCGATTGCGGCCATCACGTCGTCGATCTGCGCGGTATGGCCGGTGTAGGGAAGGTCCGGCAACGCGTCGTAGTCCGCCTGAAGTTCCGCTTCCAGCGCCTCGTTGCGGATGGGGAATCCATTTTCCTTAGAAAGTGAGGCGTAAACCTTCCACGGCGCGGAAACGCGCGCGCGTTCACCCTGGAAGATGACCTGCTGCTCCTCCCCGTGGTGGACGACGGAGCTGGTCACCTGCGCCAGCGCTCCGCCGGGATAGCGCAGGACGGCGACGGAGAGATCCTCGACTTCCGCGTTATCGTGGGAGGTGTTTGTCAAGACCGACGTGACGGACTCCGGCAGTCCCATCATCCAGCCGAGCATGTCGATGTGATGCACGGCGTGGTTGAGCGTACAGCCGCCGCCCTCCTTTTCCCAGGAGCCGCGCCACCACAGGTCATAGTAGCAGTGACCGCGCCACCAGTAGGAATCCACCTGGGCGTGGACAATTTTTCCGGCCTTTCCGCCGTCTAAAATGGCTTTCAGGTGCATATAGGGATTGGTAAAGCGGTTTTGCGCAACGACAGAGAGCGTTTTGCCGCTTTCCCGCTCCGCCGCGAGAATCTGGTCGCATTCCGCAAGCGACGCGGCCATTGGTTTTTCCACGAGGACGTTTTTCCCGCTTCGCAGGAAATCAATCGCAATCTCCGCGTGGACGTACGGCGGTGTACAGACGCTGACCAGGTCAAGGTCCGCACGGTCCAGCAGCTCCTTGTGCGACGCGTAAACCACCGCGTCGGTGAGGCCGTATTCTTTCTTTTTGGCTTCGGCTTTTTCCGGGAAAATGTCGCACAGCGCGACGATACGGCAGCGCTCCGGGAACGTCAGATACGCGCTGATATGGCGCGTGGAGATGTTGCCGGTGCCGATGATGGCAACGTTCAGCATAGCGAAAGCCCCCTTCAATACCCGGCCCGCCGGAGAGGAAACGGTCCCGCGGGCACAGGAAATCACAATTTCCCTTTTATTATACACGTGGCGCCGCCTTCCCGCAATGTCCGCGGCGGCCGGAAACGGAAAAACCTCCCCGCCCGAGTCCGGGCGGGGAGGGAAATCTGTGCGGAATCAGTCGCGCGTGGCGATGCGGCCTTTTTTGTGCGGAGTTTCGGGCGCCATAGCCCAACGAATGCGCCGTCTGGCGAACATCCCGCCGTACTCGCCCAGCACCGAATAGGTCGGCACATCGCGGCACGGCTCAGCGCTGCGGTATGCGATCGGATGTCCGCCGATCGATTCCCACCAGTTACCGGTGAATTCGTTCACAATTTCAATCAGGCCGTTGTATTCTTCAACTTCGTAGATCACCGTACGGATGCCGGGGCCCTTCACGCCCTGATAATCCCGTCCGGTATGATAAAGCGGCATCATGAGCATGCCGTCGTTGTGGCGGCGGAACAGGCTGGCATGGGCGCCGTCGAGACAGTAGACGGGCTTGTCAAACTGCTCCCAAGGCCCGTAAATTTCGCCGGAGGTACTGCGCGCAATGCCGACGGCATAGCCGTAGGGCGTGCAGTTAGTCCAGAGAATAACGAGGTTGCCGTCCGCCAGGCGGTGTACCCACGGCGCGCGCGCCGCGCCGCCGCCTTCGTCGGTTGCATACATAAAGTCGTCGCCCCACGAGGCTTCGCTGCCGCGGAACAGGATCATCGGATTCCCCACGCAGGTGGAGAGATCGTCCGCCAGGCGAATGGCGCAGATCTGGCCGTCATAGACCTGCACCCAGTCGTGTGCGAAAACCAGCCAGGGATCGCCCTTCGGGTCGACGTAAAGCGTGCCGTCCATGCACTGCCACGCGGGCGGCGTGAGGGATTTTCCGCTCACCGGCACAAACGGTCCGAACGGGGTGTCCGCGACAAGCGCCTGGCAGCAGCGCAGGCGTCCCGGCGCGCTGAAGGACGCGATGAGATAATACCGGTCGCGGTAATAATGGACTTCCGGGGCAGAGTAATCTTCGCTGGCCCAGAAATCGTTCTGTTCAAAGACTAAAATGGGGTTGGACCAATTGACCAGGTCCTCGCTCTCCATCGCGTAAAAGGTATTGCCGGTGCCCTTGCGTTCTGCGGGCGTTTCCCCACAGGAGAACGTATTGGCGTAAATATAATATTTTTTGGATACCGGATCGGCCAGGATATAGGGGTCGATCACGTTGGCATCTTGAACATAGACTGGATAATTCAATGTATTCACTCCTTCTTCCGCTCCAAGATGGTGGTTTAAACGTCAGATTCCCCGAAAATGGGGCCTTCTTGCGCTCATTCCTCAGCAGGGTCCGCCGCGCCGGCGCTCTTTTCCATGCCGGCCTTTTTCTCCGCTACAATCTCCTTCTTTTCCGGAGCGGCAGGTTTTGCGGGCGCCGCGCCGCAGGGCGCCAGCGTCGTCATGGCGGGTTCTTCGCTGCAGGGGATGTTCTTTTTGTACTTCAGGGCGTTGCCGCCGACGGAGGTCAGGAAGTTGCCGGTCAGTTCATTGATGATGTGCAGTTCCCCGCCGCGCTCCTCCATCTCAAAGATCGAGAGCATTTTCGGGCCGCGGTCGGCTACATGCTGGGACATCATGAGCTGGTTGTCGGACAGTCGGCGGAAGAGCATGGAGTGGCCGCCGTCGTGGGCGTAAAGCGGGCGCTCCTGCTGGATCCACGGACCGTAGATTTCGCCGGAGGTGCTCACGGCATAGCCCATGGCATAGCCGGTACGGGAACGGGTGGTCCACAGCATGATGAGCTTTCCGTCTTCCATCCGGTGCAGCCAGCAGCCGTCCGTCACGCCGCCGCCGTCGGTTTTGGACCAGATCTGATCGTCGCCCCAGACCGCTTCGGAGGCGCGGAAGAGGATCATCGGACCGCCGATGGTGTGGGTGAAATCGTCGGAGAGGGGCTGCGCAACCATCTGTCCGTCGGACACCTGGTACCACTCATGGGAGTAGACGATCCAGGGATGATTTTGCTGGTCCACATACAGCGTGGTGTCGATGGTCTGCCATCCGGGAGGAGAATAGGGCTCGTTGGAGAGCCAGCGGAACGGCCCCAGGGGGTTGTCCGCGACCAAGATCATGGACTTTCTGGTATAACCGGGCGTGCCGGCCGTACCGGAGAGGTAATATTTGCCGCCGATGAGGTGCATTTCGGTTGCAGGGTAACCCATCTGGCCCCAGAAGTCGGTGCCGCGGCAGTCGAAAATGGTGATCGGATCACTCCAGTGGATCAGATCCTCGCTGACGAGGCAGGAAATGGTTCCGGGGATGCGGTTGGCGCGAGAAGTCTTGCCGATGATGGTAAAACCGGAAGACGTCATGTAATACTTGCCCGTCTTCCGATCGGCCAGAATATGGGGGTCGCTGGTGCCGATCACATGGGCATGATTCGGGTATTCCATTACAGTACCTCCTGTGTCGATAATAAGATAGCTTATTATATCGCGTTTTTTGGCGAAAGGGAATGGAAAAGATCGTCATGTTTTTGACGTTTTTGGCTACATTCACAAATCAAAATGCAGGAAAACCCGTCATGCCGGGAAACCGGCATTTTTCAAAATGCGAGAAAAACCCCCGTTTCCCGAAAAAAATTCGGATAAAAACGGGGGTTTTGAAAAAATTCATACTGTGCGGCGCTGCTTAAGCAGAAGCAGGCACAGGATCATGAGAATGGGGAAAATGCCGGCGGCTGCCAGACCGGATTTTAGACCGAGCTGTTCGGCGGTCAGGCCCGTTTCCGCGGCGTATGTCAAAAGCGTCTCGTTATGCTGGGTCAAGTCGGAGACCAGGCCCGTCAGCCAGGGCCCCAGCGAGCAGCCGATATCGCCGAAGGCGGCAAGCAGCGCAAACATCCGTGTCCCGCCGTTTGGGACGCGTTCCGCGGCCAGGCTGATCGTGGCGGGCCACATGAGGGCGACCGCCGCGCCGGTCAGCGCGCAGCCTGCGAGCGACAAAAGGGGGATTTTGGAAAACACGGTCAGGGCGTAGCAGACGACGCAGAAAGCGCTGGCAAAAAGCAGCGCGGTTTCCAGCCGGAAGCGCCGGTAAAGCAGCGGCCCCAGGACACGGGTCAGGCCCATGAGCACGGCAAACAGGCACGGCCCCAATACGTCGCCCCAGGTTTTGGTGAGCCCCAGGCCGCGCTCGGCGAGCATGGACGCCCACTGCGACATGGACAGCTCGCTGGCGCCTGCGCCGACCATGACGGCGAAAGCCAGCAAGATGGTGCGCGACGTGAAAAGGTCCCGGAGAGAAGCGGTTTGTTCCGGCGGCAGGGGCGGGATGAGCGGGACGCGGAGAAACAAGAACAGGTTACAAAGCGGCAAAACCGCCCAGACAAGCGGGAGCAGGTACCAGATTTCGCTGCCGAACGCCAGCAGAAACAGGGTGGAGAGCAGGACGACGCCCGCCTGGCCCCAGCAGTAAAAAGAGTGCAGGATGCTCATGGAAGCGGATTTTCCGGAGCTGGGCAGCGATTCGATGGTCGGGCTGATGATGACTTCCAAAAATCCCGAGCCCAGGGCGTAGATAATGCTGGAAATCATCAACGCGGCGTACGGCGAACCGGTCAGCACGCGTGGCAGGACGCCCAGCGAGACGAGACCGACAACACAGCAGATGTGCGCCAGGACCGCCGCAAATCGCATTCCCAGACGGTCGCAGAACCAGCCGGACAGGAAATCGACTGTAAGCTGGGTGACAAAATTCAAAAGCACAAGTCGTCCCAGTTCCTCGTAGGTCACGCCGAACTGGTCGCGGAAAATGACGAATAACAATGGCGGCAGATTGACGGTGATTGCCTGTACGATATAGGCCGCATAGCAGGCAATCCGCGTAGAACGGTAATTGGGTGCCATAAAGTTCCCATCCTCCGTTTAAAAATTCTGAATGGCGTCGAGATATTTGTCTCCGACGGCCGCTTCTTCCAAAGTCGCCATATGGGCAATCACGTCGCGGGCGCAGTCACAGAGGAAAAAGGCCAGCGGACAGCCGCTTCCCTCTCCCAGCCGCATCCCCATGTCGAGCATCGGCGCCAGACCCGCGGCTTCGGAGAGGGCCGCAAATCCGGGTTCCGCGCTTTTGTGAGAGGGAATGATGTAATCCCGTACAGACGGGCACAGCCGTACGGCGACAAGCGCGGCCGTTGTGGAGATAAATCCGTCGGAGACGATGGGAAGACGTTCTGCCGCCGCGCCGAGATACAGCCCGGCAAGCGCCGCGATGTCAAATCCCCCGACCTTTGCGACCACGTCGACGGGGTCGGCCGGGTCCGGGGTATTCACGGAGAGCCCGCGCCGGATTACATCCACCTTGCGGCGGTATGCTTCGTCGGAGAGGCCGGCGCCGCGGCCCGTCACGTCGGCGGGGTCACGTCCGGTCAAAGCCGCGATGACGGCGGCGGAAGTCGTCGTGTTGCCGATGCCCATTTCCCCCGCCCCAATGAGGTCATAGCCGCGGGATTTTGCCAAACGCGCCAATTCCACGCCGGCAAAGAGCGCTTGCAGCGCCTGTTCCCGCGTCATGGCGGGTCCTTTGCAAAAATTTCCGGTGCCGCGCGCAACCTTGTAGTCGAGAATAGGCGGCTGGCACGGCGGCGCGTTGATTCCCACATCCGCCACGATCAGGTCTGCGCCCGCGCGGCGCGCGAGTACCGCCACGCCTGTCACGCCGCGGATGAAGTTTTGGGTTTGCGTCAGCGTAAAAGCGGGATCGGCGGAGGCAACGCCCTCCTCCACGACGCCGTTATCCGCCGCCGCAATCACGACGGCGCGGCGCGGCACCTGGTTGAAAACCTGTCCGGTCACACCCGCGAGCGTGGCCGCAATATCTTCCAGCCGTCCCAAACTTCCGGGAGGTTTGCACAGCGAGTCGAGCCGCGCCCGTGCGGCGAGGTAGGCCTCTTCGTCGCGCGGACGGATGGAGGCCAGCAGAGTCAGTAAGTTCTGTTCCATAAAAAAGCACCTGTCATTTCAAAAAAATACCCGGACGCTTTGGCGTCCGGGTTTGATTGTAGCATAAAAAGAGGGACTCAGTCAATGACGCGCACGCGGATCGCACCCTCAACGGCGTTCAAATTCTGGATACACTCCGGCGTCGGCTTGGTATCCGTATCGCAGATCATGTAGGCGTATGCGCCGCGCGAACGGTTATACATATGCTCGATGTTGATTCCGGCATTGCCGATGGCACCCGACACCGCGCTGATCATGTTCGGCACGTTGCGGTGGAACACCGTAATGCGGTACTTTGTGCTGCGTTCCTGCACCAGGTTCGGGAAATTCACGGAATTGGTGATGTTTCCGTTTAAGAGGAACTCGGAAATCTGTTCCGCTGCCATCACAGCGCAGTTTTCCTCGCTCTCCGGCGTAGAGGCACCCAGATGCGGCAGCGCAATGACGTTTTCCGTCCCGATAATATCGCCATCCGGGAAATCCGTCACATACTTGGCCACCTTGCCGGAGGCCAGCGCCGCACGGATGTCGTCGTTATTGACCAAACCGCCGCGCGCCAAGTTGATGATACGCACGCCGTCGCGCATTTTTGCGATGCTCTCGGCGTTGATGAGGTTTTTCGTCTCGTCAGTCAGCGGCGCATGAATGGTGATATAATCGCAGTTTGCATAAATTTCATCGTAGCTGGCCGCGCGTTTGATCCGGCGCGCAAGGCTCCAGGCACTTTCCAGGGAAAGGTACGGGTCAAAGCCCAGTACTTCCATGCCCAGATCCACCGCGGCGTTTGCCGCAAGCACGCCGACCTTGCCCAGGCCGATGACGCCCAGCGTCTTGCCCGCGATTTCCGGGCCGACAAACTGGCTCTTGCCTTTTTCCACTTTTTTCAGCGCGTCGGGATCACCCTTTAACTCCTTGCACCAGTCAATGGCTTCCACAATACGGCGGGAAGAGAGCAGAAGCGCGCAAATTACCAGCTCCCGTACGGCGTTTGCGTTGGCGCCCGGCGTATTGAACACGCAGATCCCCGCCTCGGCGCAGCGGTCAACCGGAATGTTGTTATAGCCCGCGCCTGCGCGCGCGATGGCGTAAAGTTCCGGGTTCATCTCGTAATCATGCATGTCGGCCGAACGCACAATAATGGCGTTCGCGGGCGCGTCTTCGCTCACCTGGCAGGCCGGGTTCAAATGCGAGAGGCCGTTTGCCGAGATTTTATTCAAAAGCTTGATGTTATACATACGATATCCCTCTCAATTTAACCGTTTTCACGCTCGAACTTCGCCATGAAGTCCACCAGCGCCTCGACGCCCTCGACCGGCATCGCATTATAAATGGAGGCGCGGATGCCGCCGACGGAGCGGTATCCCTTCAAGTTCTGGAAGCCGCGTTCGATGCTCTCCGCGACAAACTTTGCGTCCAGCTCCTTGGTCGGGCAGTGGTACGTGACGTTCATGATGCTGCGGCTGTCTTTTTCAATATTGGCGATATAGAATTTGCTGGAATCCAGATAATCATAGAGGATTCCGGCTTTTTTGCGGTTGATCTTGGCCATGCCTTCCACGCCTCCAAGTCCTTCCAGCCACTCCAGTACCAGCTTCAAAATATAAATCTGATAGGTAGGCGGGGTGTTATACATACTCTTGGCCTTTGCCATGGCGCCATAGTCGAGCATGGTGGGGGTAAAGGGCATCGGCGTGGAAATCAGATCCTTGCGCACGATGACCACCGTCAGGCCGGCCGGGGCCATGTTTTTCTGCGCGCCGGCGTAAAGCAGGCCGAACTTGGAAACGTCCAGCGGCTCCGAGAGGATGCAGGAGGAAATATCCGAGAAAATCGGAACATTGCCGGTTTCCGGGATATAGTTCCACTTGGAACCATAGACGGTATTATTCATGCAGGTGTAGAAATAGTCGGCGTCCGGGTCAATTACGAGTTCCTCCTGGCGCGGAATACGGGTATAGTCAATGTCGCCCATGTCCGCCGCGAGGGAGATCTCCCCATACCGCTGCGCTTCCTGATAGGCTTTCTTTGCAAAATTGCCCGTGACGGCATAGGATGCCTTCTTCTTTAAAAAGTTCATCGGGATCGCCGCAAACTGCTGTGTGGCGCCGCCCTGAAGGAATAATACTTCATAATCCTCCGGGATTCCCATGACTTTGCGCAGGAGAGCCTCGGCGCCCTCGATGATCGATTCGTAAATTTTAGATCGATGGCTCATCTCCATCACAGACATGCCGCAGCCTTCGTAATCACTCATTTCTGCTGCTGCGCGGTTTAACACTTCCAGGGGAAGCATGGATGGTCCGGCGGAGAAGTTATAGACTCTCATGTTCTGGCTCCTTTTCCTAACATATTGCGGGGTTTCCCGCGTGTTTATTTACACATATGGCGCCGTGCGCCGCACACTTCAGACGGCCGCGCCAAGTGTATCATCCATATTATACAACGGTTTTATCGCTTTAGCAAGTAGAAACAAGCCTTGCCGTTGACGAATTCTGACACATCCCGGCCTTTTTTTTGTATGTTCTGCCAAAGGACTTGCAAGCAAACGCGGCGCATCATGCAAATAATTTCAAAGCATGGCGGGTTTTTGAAATAAATTGGGAAGATATTGAAAAAAATTGGCGGAGACGGGTGGTGTTCTGTTCAAAAAGCGAGAGAACGTCTGCAAAGCGGCGCCGGACGGTCAATGGACGAGTACCGGCGTGCCGTCTGTGATGTTTTCGTAAATCACGGCCATGGCCTCCTCCGGAATATTGACGCAGCCGTGGGAACCGCCGTATTTGTAATAGTCCCCGCCGAATTTGGTACGCCAGGAGGCGTCGTGCAGGCCGTAAGGGCCGGAGATGCGCACCCAATATTTGACGAACACGCAGTAGTCCTCGCCGACCAGCCAGCGGTTGACCTGTTTGTCGTAAGAGGAATAAAGGCCGGTGGGCGTGCGGTAGCCGCTGAGCTTGCCGGTTACGACGTCGGTGTGGACGAGCAGTTCGCCGTCTTGGTAATAGGCCAGGTGTTGGTTCTCGATATCCACTTCCACATAGGTTTTTGCGATGGCAAAAGGTTCGCCGTTTTTGTCATAGCAGAAATAGGGTGCGGAGATGGCGCCGCTTGTAAGCGACAAAAGCTGCTGCTCCAACGCCTTGCGCAGTGCAGCGGTGTCTATGTCGTAGTCGCACGGCAAAAAGTCGATGGGGACGACGCCGCCTTTATAAGAGGAAAACAGATAAGGCGTGTCGAATTCCTGATAAGTTTCCGCCCAGCCGGAAATCAGCGTGTCGAGCGCCGCGCCGTCTACGGAGAGTTTTCCGTCGCTGCCGGCGGAGAGGAGCGCGGCAAGGGTTTCGCCGGAGAGGGTTTCCTCGGCGTTATGGAACGTCACCGTGACGGTCATGTCCTGAAGATCTTCCGCAAGTTCCCGCGCAAAATCAAAGCCCGCGTTTTCAACGGTGATTTCCGGCGGGACATAGCAGTCGCAGTCCGTCAACTCAAACGTGGCGTCCTCCGCATCCTCGGAAAGGACGAGTGCCGCGGCAAACTCCGCCAGCGCGTCCTGTACGGGCTTTTCCTGGACCACAGTGCCGGGAACTTCGGGATGGATTTGATATGCGCCGTCTGAGAACGAAAGGTAGGCGTCCTGCGCGGGCTCGCGCGCCACGGCATTGAGGTCCCGCAGAACCGGAGCGGGATCGAACGTGTCCATGGCAAGCGGGACCGAAACGTCCGAAGGATGGGAAACGTCGTGCCAATCCAGTTTTTCGCGCAGCGGGAGTGCGTCAAACTCCTCCGGCGTCAGCCGCTCGGTTGCGGAAAACTGCGCGTCCAGCGCGGAAAGCGTTGCGTCCAGCACACCGAGCTCCGCAAGCGGATAGCGCCCCACGGATTCCCCGTTTTCCGTCACCGTCAGGGTATAAGACGCGGCGCGGTCGCGCAGCGCCTGGTAGGCGGCATAGACGTCCGCGTGTTCGTCCGCCGCGCGCCGCGCGCTGCGGACAGTGAGGGTTACGGCGAGTACAACCGCCGTGACCAGCACGACGGCGGCGGAGGAAAGAAGAATCCATTGTGTTTTTTTCATAGGCTGAGGCTCCTTTATCACGCCGGGCTGCGCCGCCCGTTATTAACGATCTCTTTTATTATAGCAAAATTCGACGGGATTACAAGAATTTTACGCAGTTGCCCCCTGCTTTGCCGGGCAGGCGCGGGACTTGCAAAAAGGCGGGGGTTTTACTACAATAAAAGAGATCGGATCAAAAAAGTGCGGGAGGCACGAGATGAACGCGAAAAAAATCATCAGTACGGCGTTTTACGAACTGCTGCAAAAATATGAAATCGAGGAAATCAGCGTCAATCGGATCGTACAGGCGGCGGAGGTCAGCAAACCGACCTTTTACCGGTATTACCGCGATAAGTATGACCTTTTAAACCAGATGTTCGACGTGATTTTTGAACCGATGCGCGAAGCGGAGCAAACGATTACCTGGGGTGAGGCGATGCTTCGGATTCTTGACAATCTCGAGCGTAATCTGAAGTTTTTTCAAAACGGCGTGAAATCAGAGGACCGGCATTCCCTGCGCAACTACAATATGGATTGCCTCTCCGACGCCATTTTTAACCTGCTTGCCCGCCATGGTGTCGATGTGACAAACGATGAAGTCTGCTTTTCGGTCCGTTCCTGCGCCATCACGCACACGGCGGCCGTGGTCGGTTGGGTCTGCGACGAGCGCCGGATGCCGAAAGAGCAGTTTGTCCGGCTTTTAAAAGCCGGTTTGCCGCATAATTTATACCCATATTTTACTCTTTAGAGAAATCGTTAAAAAACTTACGAAGACGTTGATTCGTTCTGTTCTTTTGCAAAAGAATCTGTTATACTTGTATGCGATAAAAAGAAAACGCAGCATCGTTTTTGTGAGGAGTGTGAAAAATGCTGAGAAAAGTTAAGGTAGAAAACGGTTGGGTGGAAGGCCTTCCGGCCGCCGATCCGCGTATTACGAGTTTTAAGGGCATTCCCTTTGCCGCGCCTGCAACGGGCGAAAACCGTTGGCGCGCGCCGCAGCCTGTGAAGGACTGGGACGGCGTTTTGCAGTGCCATGCGTTTGGCCCGATCGCCATGCAGGCAAAGCCCGGCAAAAATCACGATGATATCTACTCCCGTGAGTGGAACTATGATGAAAATATTGCGCAGAGCGAGGACTGCCTCCAGTTAAACGTCTGGACGCCGGCCAAGAGCGCGGATGAAAATTTGCCTGTCTTCGTCTGGTACTATGGCGGCGGTTTGCAGGTCGGCAACCCGGCTGAGATGGAGTTTGACGGCGAACGTCTCGCGCGCCGCGGCTTGGTGGTTGTCACGGTGAACTATCGTGTGAATGTGTTTGGTTTCCTCTGCCATCCGGAAATTACGGCGGAAGCGCCCGACGCGCCGGCCAACTTCGGTAACCTCGACCAGCAGGCGGCAACGCGCTGGGTTAAGCGCAACATCGCGGCCTTCGGCGGCAACCCGAACCAGATCACCATCGGCGGCCAGTCGGCCGGCGGCGGCAGCGTCATGAGCCAGCTGACCTCCCCGCAGAACGAGGGCCTGTTCCAGGGCGCGATTGTGGAAAGCGGCGTGATGACGCAGCTTTACCCCGGCGGACGTGTACCGGGCAAGGCCGGACGCGATTTCCATGCGGCGGAAGAAGAGGGCGTCAAATTCTTCGACTTCCTCGGCGTCAAGACGCTGGCGGAAGCAAGAGCGCTGGACGCGGAGTATATCCGCGACAAGGCCGTTGAATATAAGGGCTTCTGGGGCACGGTTGTGGATGGAAAGTTCAGCACAGGCGTTGCGTTCGACCTGTTCCGCGAGAATAAGCGCCATATGGTGCCGGTGCTCTTCGGCCACACGTCTACGGAGTTCCCGAGCGTGCCGAACGTCTCCACCATGGAGGAGTTCCGCGCCATGGCAAAGGACCTCTTCGGCGAGGACGCGGACGAATTTTTGGCGCTGTGCCCGTCGCAGTTTGACAGCGTGACGGAAGTGAAGAAAAAGGCGTCCGTCATCGGCATTGAGTATGCGATCCGGATTCTTTCGCAGGCAAACGCCGACACCGGCGCAAACGCCCCGCTTTATTACTATAACTTTGATCCGTCCATCCCCGGTTGGGATAACCCCGGCACGTTCCATTCCGTGGACCTGTGGTTCTTCTTTGAGACGCTCGCCAAGTGCTGGCGGCCGTTTACCGGCAAGCACTACGACCTGGCGCGCCTGATGTGCAACTACTGGGCGAACTTCATTAAAAACGGCGATCCGAATGGCCGCGACGCGGACGGTTCGCGTATGCCCGAGTGGAAGAAGATGACCCCGGATACCCCGAACGCCATGTATTTCGGCGACGGTTTCGTCGAGTATGGCCGCGAGGAGCCGAGCGATCTGATGAAGTTCCTGGTAAAGGAATATTTCAAGAAAAACTAAAAAACATCACAAAGAGGATGGCTTCAGCTATCCTCTTTTTATTTATTTTGCTAGGAAAAGAGTTGACAAAAAAGGAAGTATCCTGTAAACTGAAAGGGAAAAGAAGGAAACCGGTTCGGGAGAAAGGAAAGGCGGTGTGAGTCCCATGGGCAAAGATGAGGGTTATCGCAGTCTCGCTTCTTCCGATGCGCAGGAAATGCCGGAGATGAGCGAAAACGTGGAAAAGTGTGGGAAAAAATCGAAGAAGAGCCGCCGCATGATTCTGCTCTGTACGGCGGCCGTGCTGCTCATCGCGGCCGCAGAACTAGCCGTGCTCTTTACCTATTTCCTGCCCTCGCCCTTCCCCTGCCGCGCGCTGCGCTTTGATGCGGACGAGGTGACGGAGATTCTGCTTGTCCGGGAACGGCGCGAGCAGGCGCAGGGAATTTTTCAAACGGTGTACGACTATGCGCGGGTGACGGACCCGGACGCGATTGCGGCGCTTGCCGGTTCGCTGGGGGCGATTTCACTCCGCGAGGAGTCCGGACGCCGCTGGACGGACGTGGGGACAGACGACCGCATGGACGGCCCCTACTATGTGCGTGTGACGGCGGTGGATGGGACGGCACTACGGTTTGCCTTTGGCGCGCCCGGACTGCTGCTTCTCGAGTCGGGCAGTCCCTTCTCCACCGAAGAGCGGGAGTCCATTTTCTATCGCTGCGAGTTTGCCGCGCTCTTTGCGCTGGTGGACCCTTATTTTGAGGAATATCCCGCGCAGCTTTCGCAGGAGGAACGCGAAGATTGCCGGCCTTCGCAGTATCTGATGAAAGAAAAGGAGTATGTGTATGGAGGCTAGGGCAATCACCGGAAAACGCGCGCGTGCCGTACGCTTTCTGCGCGCTGCGGCGCGGCACGTGCTCATCGACTTGTTTCTTGCGGAGCTTGTGGTTGCGGGCTTCCTGATCGGACGCCTGCCTGTCCCTGTGCGCCCGGTACGGCTGGACGCGACGGATTTTGCGACGCTCACCATCACGGAAACCGCCGGCGCCTGGCCTTCACAGAGCCTGACGCTTGATGAGCAGGAGAAAATCGCGGCATACTGCGAACAGCTGAACGCTCTGCGCGCGCCGCGGGAGCGTCATCCCATGCGTTATCGTACCCTGGGCGGCGCGTCCTACGAATTTGTTTTCGCGCGCGAGGACGGCAGTACGGTGACGGCTGGTATCACGAGCGGCACGCCCCTGTTTTGTGTGACGGAGTCGGCCGGCGCGAAAACGCGGGCTTACCACGTGGGCGAGGATGCGGTGGATGCACTTTGTGCGGATATAGAGACGCTTTTGCACCCCGACCCTGGTCTTGGATAAAAGAGGCAGAATAAACGCCCCGTTTCAGGAAAAAATCCTGGAAACGGGGCGTTTTGTGATCTCAGCCCTCCATCTGCCGGGACAGGAAGCCCGCAATGGTCTGCGCGAGTTTGTATTCCGTGTCGCCCGGCAATTCCATGCCGTCGCTCCACAGGAATACGACGCAGCCGGAGATGTCGCCCTCGGAAATAATGGGTGCGGCGATACCGGCGAACTGGCGGTCGGTTCCGTCACAAACCGGGATTCTGGGTTCTGCCGCTTTCAAATGGAAAATCTGACGGTTTTCCATCACACGCTCCAGTTCTTCGCTGACGCGTTTGTCCAGCACCTCACGGCGCGGCGCGCCGGCTGCGGCAATCACCGTATCCCGGTCGGTAATGACCGCGGGGAAACCGGTGGTTTTATGGAGTGTTTCGCAAAGCTGGCCCGCAAAGTTTGCCAGTTCGCCCATGGGGGAGTATTTTTTAAAAATCACTTCGCCGTCGCGATCCGTATAAATTTCCAGCGGGTCGCCTTCCCGAATTCGCATGGTGCGGCGAATTTCCTTGGGGATGACGACACGGCCCAAATCGTCAATACGTCGGACTATTCCGGTTGCTTTCATATTTGAATCCTCTCCAAACGTCAAAAAATATGGGATTCCTACCTGCACGAGGAAAAGAAACGGTATGACCGGAGAACGCGCCGCCGCCGGGCATCCTGTCTCTGGCATGAATCCCTGTCTGCTCCATTATTATCCGCAATTTACTTTCAGTTATACGGAAAGGGAAAATGGTAGATTCGGGAATTTTATGATCGAATTGGGCCGGACGAAAAAACCCTCTCCGCCGTTTGCGCGAAGAGGGTTTGTGTGACGCGAAAAATCAGTCGTCGAGGGTCTGGTTCAAGAGCCAGGACATGATGCCGTATTCATTTTTGTAAGTCGGGACCCAGCTCGCGTGGTTTTCACTGAAAAGCCGCGGATACGGCAGGTCCGGCGTGATGGCGATATCGTATTTTTCCAGCTCTTCCGGGGAGAACAGCGTCAGGTGCGCATTGTTGTTGCCGCTGTCGCGCAGAGCCATCACGGCGTCGACCAGATATTTGTGGCGGTAGAGCGTGTGATCGATATACGCTGAGGTCACCCACACCGGACGGCGGATCGATTTGAGAATCGAAAACGTTTCCGGCGTCATCGTCGGGCAAACCGGGACGCACGCGGCAAACAGGTCGGAACCGACCGACATGGCGCGGATCGTGCCGGCGCCGCCCATGGACATGCCGGTGACGTAAATGCGCTTTTCGTCTACTTTTCCCTCCGCGACCATGCGGCGGATGATGTCCAGCACCAGGGCAATGTAGTCACGGCTCCAGCCGTAACCCGGTACATCGTTGGCGTCGCTGTCGGCAAAACGGCGGTTCATGCTCATCTTGCTCATATCGCGGCGCGCTTCGACAGCCATCGGCGCCATGACATAAATGTCCGGGTAATTCTCGGCAAAGTTCACCGGGCCGTAGTCCGTGATGATGTGCTTTTCGTTGTCGCGCTCTCCTTCATAGCCGCCGTTGCCGCCGCCGTGCAGGAAGAGGATCATCGGACGCTTTCCGGAGCCTTCCGGCGTGTACAGACGGTATAAAACGCGGCCTTCTTCGAGACGCTCGAATTTGTCGTCGACCGTTCTCGTGCGGATGGCGCAGTCGTCGCGGCCAAATCGCTGATCGCCGACGACCAGCGTAAAATCGGCGCGGGTGGTGGCGGGAACGATGGAAATGGTTAAGACGCCGTTTTCCAGCGCAATTTCCGTCACATCGCCGGGCGCGACGCCGCGGGTCTCTTTCAAATAGCGGATGCGGTCTGTTTCAACGGCCGGGCCCTCGAGCCGGACGGTCTCCTTTGCCGGGGCTTCGCCCTGCCACGGAAGTTCAAAACGGGAAATCTCGCGGCCTGTCAGCCCAATACATGCATAAGCGGTCAAGTTCATGACAGATACTCCTTTTCTCAAACGGTTTATTTTACGGCGCGGACATAGCCGCCCAGGATTTTACGCAGTACGCGCGCGGTATAGCGGCCCAGAATGGCCGAATGCCCGCTGACGAGCAGAACGTCGGACGCTTCGGAGACGAATTTTCCCAGGAAATCTCCGCAGAATTCGCCGACCGGGACATAAAAGGTCCCGCACAGGAGGGTGCAGGGCTTGCGCATGGAGCGGAAGCGGCCGTTATATTCCACCAACAGGGAATTGGAGTGGAAGATGGCGCAGTTTCCGTCCGGGAAACGGACCTCTGCGCGGTCGCCCGCATCCAGGTAACGTACTTCCGCGCCGAAGGCGGCCCGGAAGAACTCTACCGGTGCGCACAGCGCGGGGGTTTCCAGCATTTCCAGTGCGCCGGCGGATTTTGTGTAGTTGCCGGGGCCCGGGTCAAAGCTGCGCACGATACCGGTTTCCACCGCCGTCATATCCTGCAGCTGCCCGTTTGTAAAGACTTTCCGGCTGCCCAGCGCGATAGCGGCAATATCCGGGTCCGGCGCAAGCGCGTCCTCACAGGCGGAGTAGACCAGCTTTCCGTCCACGCGGCGGCAGCCGGAATAGAGACAGTCCCAATAGACCTGCGCCATATCCGCCGGCTCGCGGTGGCCGCAGCCGACGACCTCCCAGTTAATCAGGTCGGCGTGTTTTCCGCGGAAGCGCATAAAATTGTCCTTGCCGCGCAGCGTCAGCTCCGGCAGCGCGTCGAGACCGTTTGCCTCTTCCCAAATTTCACGGTTGAAATCGTTGATACGGTAGCGCGTTTCAAAGGCGTCGAGCGGATCGTTTTCGATCTGCCGGAAGAGGATATCGTATTCCCCGCGCATCTGGATGGCGGGAAGCGCGCCGGTGGGACGTTCGTCGCCGACATAAATTTCGGCCGACGGGCCGGTGGAATAGCCCGCCGCGGCCAACATGTCCGGGTGCCGCATGGTAAAGGCAAGGGTCATCATGTCGCCGTTTGACATGCCCTGCATATAAATCCGGCTGCGGTCGATCCGGTATTTTTCGCACAGGGTTTCGATGAGCGTTTTCAGATACGCAATGTCGCGGTCATCGCAGCGCCAGGTGCCGTAATCCGGCGAGTTGGGGTAGACGACGATCAGTCCGAGCCGCTCCGCGAGAATGTGCCAGAGCGTGAAGTCGGCCCAGCGGCGTCCGTCGTTGCCGCCGCCGTGGATTTGCACGATTAACGGCAGCGCGTCTTTGCCGTTATAACAGGCGGGGACGTACTCATACCAGATGTTAACCGTACCCGGTGTGAAGTTGCCGCGGCATTCCTTTAACCCGTGAATGGGAGGGAGCCGGGTTTTGGATTCAAAATTGACGTGCTCAACCGGTGCGCGTTCGCCAAATACAAATCGGTTCATCGTCTGCACTCCTTCTTCTAAAATCACCAATTAGTGTAACACAAAATCACGAAAATGGCAAGAAGAAGCAGGAAAAGTAATTAAAATTTAGATGTTCTGCCCAAATGCGGCGGGAAGTCGGAAAATATTCCACATCTCCTGGTTTTGCCGGACGGGCGTTGTAATCCGGCGGGCGGTATGATAAAATGGACTGGAAAAGATACCCGGCCGGAGCGCCGGACGCAACTGGAAAGGAGAAATAACGATGAGTGAGAAAAAAACGGTGATCCATCAGCCCGGTGAATTGATTGATTTTGAAACGGTGTTCGTCGAGAACCCTGATCTGGCGGGTACGCCGGTCAAGACCGGCCATGTGGAGCGTGTGGATTATGAAACGTCGGTCTATGAAGATGGCGTGACGTATGCGAAATACTGCAACGTCTATTTGCCGTACTGCTATGACCCGGCCGACAGCACCCGGAAATACAACGTCTTATATTATCAGCACGGCAATACCTGCGATCCGGAAATTTTTGCGGCGGAGCACCGGACCCTGTTTGACAAACTGTTTGAGTCCGGAGAAATCGAGCCCTGCATCATTGTCTCCACGACGTACTATTTTGACGTGACGAAGGATGTGGAAGAGCGCCGGCGTACCGGACAGGTCCCGGCGGGCGACGGCGCCTGGCCCGATATCAAGGGCAATTTCTATCGCGAAGTGGTGGAAAACATTATTCCGGCAGTGGAGCTGCGTTACCACACCTACTTGACGGACGCGTCGCCGGAGGCAATCCGTGCGACCCGCGATCATCGCGCGTTCAGCGGATATTCGCGCGGGAGCGTGGCGACCTGGAATATTTTCCACAACGACTTTGCATATTTCAGATGGTATGCCCCGATGAGCTGCCATACCACCGCGGGACGCCCGATTCGGGAAGAGGTCACGCCGGAGGACGTGATGGCGTATTTGCAGGAGCCGATCCGCAAACATCCGGATCTTCCGTTCTTCATTTTCGCCTCTAACGGCGGGCCGAAGGACGTCGCAAAGATGACCGAGCAGATGAAATATATCCCGAACGGCGAATGCTTCTCCTATGGGCGGGATCCGAAGAAAAACAACATTTATTTCTCCGTTTCTGAATTTACGCATACGGATCTGCTCGTCCCCTACTACTATTACAATTCCCTTCAGGTATTATTTCACGCATAATCTCTAAAGAACCGAACCCGCCGCGCGATGTTTTGCAAGGAAATCCACGCGGCGGGTTTTTTCATCGTCCTGTATTGTCCGATCCCGAACGTTACGGGAGGAGACGGGTTTGCAAAGGCAGGACGGATATGATAAGATGACAAAAAAGGGGACGGAATTTCCGGCCTCGGAATTGCGCAGGGAGGGATATCATGAAAGTAATTAGAAAAGAAACCGTGCTTGAGATTCAAAAAACCGTGGATGTGCTGGTCGTAGGCGGCGGTCCGGCCGGCGTTGGGGCGGCCGTATCCGCGGCGCGCAATGGCGCAAAGGTCCTTCTGCTGGAAAAACGGGGGTTTTTGGGGGGCAATATCACCGCCTGTTATGTGGAAAACTGCAATTACTTCCTGAAGGGGACGCCGTTTCATTCCGAGGGGATTTATGCGGAAATAGAGCGGCGCTGTCTGGAGGAATACGGCAGCGACAACATCCGCCAGCGGAATCCGAACGCGTTTTGCAGCGAATATTTGAAGGTGTTTTTGGACCGGTTTGTCCAGGAGGCGGGCGTGGAAGTCTATTTCCATGCGTTCGTTAACGAGACGATTACCACGGGGGACCATATTGACGCCGTGGTGATTCAGACAAAAAAGGGCCCGATGGCGGTTGCCACCGAGGTGGTAATCGATACGACGGGCGACGCGGACGTCGCCTTCTCCGCGGGCGTTCCGTTTGAGCAGGGACGCGAGAAGGACGGGCTCTGTCAGCCCGGCTCCGTAAACGTCCGCTTTGCAGGCGCGGATGTGGAGGCGCTTTTGAAGACGCCGGACCGTCTGGGAGAAATCGGCGCGGATTTCAAGCGCCGGTACCGCGCGGGAGAAACGGGGTTGCCGTGCAAGCGCCAGGACCTGCCGTTTGGACGGCTGACGCCCGGCGGTCAGATTTCCTATGCCAACTATTCCTGCGCCTATGGCCTGGACCCGACGGACGTCCGGGATCTGACCCGGGGCGAGATGGAATGCCGCGGGTATATCATGGACCTGTACCATTATCTCAAAGAGCATTACGAGGAACTGCGCGGCTTGGAAATCGCGTCGATTGCGCCGGAGATCGGCTTCCGCGACAGCCGGCGGATTGCGGGGCTTTACCACCTCACGATTGAGGATATGGAGGAAAACCGTCAATTTGACGACGTAATCGCGGTCTTCCCGCGGTTTTATGATATGCTGGCGCCGGATGCCGAGATGGACGGGGACGGCAAGGTGGAAGGCAAAGGGTATCGCGGACATATTTTTGAGCCGGTGAAGGACGGCCGCAGTTTCCAGGTACCGTACCGCTCCCTGCTCCCGGTGCAGATTTCCAATCTGCTGGCCGCGGGACGCTGCATTTCCGCCGACCATGTTGCGGAGAGCGGGACGCGCGCCATTTCGCTGTGCTGCATGACGGGAGAAGCGGCCGGCGCCGCGGCGGCCATGGCTGTACGTGAACGGAAATCGCCGAAGGACATTGACGTACGTGCGCTGCAGGAGCAGCTCAAACGCCAGAATATTGAACTTCCCGTGTAAGAGATCGTGCGTTTGCGTGGGGAAAGAGCATTTTCACATAAAAAAGAACCCGGAAACCGGACAAACCGGTTTCCGGGCTCTTTTACGTTCTCCGGAATAGAAAAAACGGCAGGTTTTCCTGCCGCTTTTTCTATCGGGAGGCGCGAGAAAACGCGCCGACCCGTTTTTTTTACACATACGTCAAAAGGTTATTTTTTCATCGCAATGGCGGCTTTTGCCTTGGCGACAACCTTCTCCGCCGTCAGTTCAAAGCGCTTTCTGAGGTAATCTTCCGGGCCTACCTCACCGAATTCGTCTTCTACGCCGACGCGCATGACGGGAACGGGATAGGTGCTGGTTACGACTTCCGCGACCTGTGCGCCGAGTCCGGAGAGATAGTTGTGGTTCTCGGCCGTGACAATGGCGCCGGTCTTCCGGGCGGACTCTTCAATGAGCGCCGCGTCAATCGGCTTCCAGGTGAACATATCGATCACGCGCGCGGAAATCCCTTCGGCGGCGAGCTGGTCGGCGGCCTTCAGGCTCTCCGCGACCATGATGCCGGACGCCATAATCGTCACATCGTCGCCGTCGCGCAAAAGCGCGCCGCGGCCCACTTCAAACTTTGTGCCTTCCGGATACACGGCAACAGGGTTTTTCCGCATGAAACGGATATAAATGAGGCCGTACATGTCCTTGACCTGTTCCATAATGGAAGCGGCCTGGGCACAGTCGCACACCTCAATGGCGATGGCCTTCGGGATGGCAAGGTACGGCGCCATGTCTTCAAACGGCATATGCGTACCGCCGTTGAGCGCTGCGGTCACGCCGGGGTCGGAGCCGAGCACGCGAACGTTCAGCTTCGCGTAGGCGACGGACAAAAATGCCTGATCCATCACGCGGCGGGAAGCGAAAATACCAAAGGTATGCGCATAGGGAATCATGCCGGCGGCGCTCATACCGGCGGCAACGCCGATCATGTTCGACTCGGCAATGCCGCAGTTGATGGCACGGAGCGGATATTTCGCCGCGAGCTTGCGGGTACCGATGCAGTTCATCAGGTCGGCGTCAAGATAACAGACTCTGGGGTCGGCATCCATCTGCGCTTCCAGCGACGCGGCAATGATATCGCGCACGCCGCGTTTATCTTTTACAAGTTCCGGTAACGTCTTAATCATCTTACAGCACCTCCGCCTTGACCTTTTCGAGTACGGCGCGCGCCGCCTCAATCGCTTCGTTCATAACTTCCGGCTTGAAGCTGATGCTGTGGTTGTCGGCAACCGTTTCAGCAATGGTACAGCCGTGGCCCTTGATGGTGTCGAGCACGATACAGGAGGGTTTCCCCTTGACGGAAAGCGCCGTGTCGATTGCGCCGGCAATGGACGGCACGTCATGACCGTTGATCTGCTGCACATGCCAGCCAAACGCCGCGAATTTCTCCGCAAAATTGGCCGCGCCGGAAATTTCCTCCGTCAGGCCGTCGAGCTGTTTCTTGTTCCAGTCGACAAACAGTACGAGGTTGTCCAGCTTCTGGTGCGCCGCGAACTGCGCGCCTTCCCAAACCTGGCCCTCGTTGCACTCGCCGTCGCCGACGATCAGGTAGGTCTTATAATCCTTATTCATGGCCTTCGCCGCCATGGCAAGCCCCATTGCGGTGGAAACGCCCTGGCCCAGAGAGCCGGTCGTCATATCAATACCGGGGGTGTGGTTACGGTCCGCATGGCTGGGCAGGTCGGTGCCGGGTTTATTCAGGGTGCTGAGCATTTCCTTCGGGAAATAGCCTTTCAGGGCAAGCGTCGCGTAAAGCGCGGGGCCCGCGTGGCCTTTACTAAGCACCAGACGGTCGCGATCCTCCCATTTGGGATCGGACGGGTTAATGTTCATTACGCCGCCGTATAAAACGCCAAGCGTCTCTACAATCGACATTGCTCCGCCGACGTGACCGGAACCCAGAGAATTGAACTCCTCCAGGGTTGCGATACGGATTTCCTCGGCGAAGACTTTCATGCTGTGCAATTCAGCCGCAGTTCTCATAGTATCACCCTCATTTTTCAAAGTGGCATTCGGTCTACAGGTATTCAGTATAACAGATTTTCCGTTTTAAGTAAAGCCTTTTACGGCAGAATCTCCCCTTTATCCGAAGAATACGCCCTGCTCCCGCAGTGTTTTTTGCAGTTTCGGCACATCCACGGTACGCACCGTCACGCCGTCCGCCGCCGCGATGGCCGCCGCCGTTCCCGCGGCCTGCCCCTGCACCATGCAGGAGACGGTATTGCGCGTGGACATATGCGCGTCCCAGTCGGAGGTAATCATGCGCCCGGCAACCAGCAGCCCGTCCACCGTTTTCGGAACGAGGCAGCGGTAGGGAATTCCGTAATATTTGCCGTCTTTGATCATCATGCGCGGCGCGCTGTCGTGGAAGCCGTAAAGCCCGATTTCATCGTCAAACCGCTGGCCGTTTAAGATTTCGTCAATCGAAAGGTCGTGTTCGCACTCGATACAGCGCGTATACCGTACGCCGACGCCGTTCACCGTCCAGCTGACATAGGCGTGTTCAAATCCCGGAATATAGGTTTTCAACATCCGGGCCATGGTCATGGCCTGACGGCGCAGCTTGATCTCGGCCTCCGTCAGGGCCTCCACGTCCGTGCCGTCCACGGCGCGGAGATTTGCCGTGTTGATGTAACTCAGCTCGCCCGGATGGCGCGCGACGGTGAGCGGTCCCCACATGCCGGTTTCCTCCATGAACGCGCGGAACTCCGGCAGCTCGCGCAGCTGGAACCCGATCCGTACGAGATCATCCCCCTCCACGCCCTTGTCCGCGTGGATGATCTGGTAAATGATCCCCTTCTCCTGCAAAAACGCCTCCATGCGCTTTAAATCCACGTTTGCCATGCCGAAGGGAAAGCCCACGGAGGTCGTCTCATGGCATTTTTGAAAGGGGACGCCGGCGCGCGCGGCCACGTCGCCGTCGCCGGTACAGTCGATCACGGATTTGGCCAAAATGGCCTCGCGTCCGGATTTGCTCTCGATGATCACGCCGCGCACCACGCCGTCCTCTTTGATGACGGCGGCGACATCTGTGTGCAGCAGCAGTTTTACGCCCGCTTCCGCCATCATGTCAAAGATGACCTCTTTGTAGATTTCCCGGTCGATAATGGTGGCGACGGAATCGTAACTGTAGCCGAGTTCCTGTTCCAGATGTCCGTAGCTTCCGCCGGCGGCCTGCATCCGCTCGACAAGCTCCGACGCGATGCCGCGCACCACCTGGATCTTCCCTGCTTCCGGGAACGCCTTATAGAGGTTAAAATAGCTGTGCAGCGGGCCTGCGCCGTCGAGCAGCGTACCGCCGAGATAGCTGCCCCGTTCCACCAGAATCACGTTTGCGCCGTTGCGCGCTGCGGCGATGGCGGCGATGGTTCCGGCCGTACCGCCGCCGGCGACCAGGACGTCGCAGGTGAAGCGGACGGGGGTGGAGAGTTCTTCTTTGATGTAGGTGACTGCCATGAGACTGCTCCTTTCCCGGCGCGGCGTTCCGGAAAAAGAACGCGCGCCTTCTTTGTCGTTACCTTCATTATACCCATCCGCCAGGCTTCCGGCAAGAGCCAAACGGGGAGAACGATGTAAAAGCGGGAATCCTGACTCTCTTGTCCATTGACAAGCGGCGCAAGAGGCGGTATCATAAACTTAAACAAATTATAGAGAAAAGGAAGGGTCAAATTTATGCTTCGTGTAGCAAAAACCGAAAACGGACTGGTCCGCGGCATCCCTGCCGCTGATACATTTATCACCGCGTTCAAGGGTATCCCCTTTGCGGCGCCGCCGGTTGGGAAAAATCGCTGGCGCGTGCCGCAGCCTGCCGAGAACTGGGAAGGCGTACGCGACTGTTTCCGGTTCGGCGCCATTGCCATGCAGGATGTCCCGAGCGGCAACGGTTTTTATGATAAGGAATGGCATAACGACCCCGCGCGTGACGAAATGGCTGTGATGAGCGAGGACTGCCTCCAGTTAAACGTCTGGACGCCGGCGAAATCGGCGGACGAGCGGCTGCCCGTCATGGTGTGGATCTACGGCGGCGGGCTCAACTGGGGCCATCCTTCCGAAATGGAATTTGACGGCGAGCGCATTGCGCGCCGCGGCGTTGTACTGGTCAGCGTCAACTACAGGATCAACGTATTCGGGTTCCTCGCGCATCCGGAGATTACGGCCGAGGCCGGCGGCGTGAACTGCGCAAACTTTGGCCTTTATGATCAGAAGGCAGGGATTGACTGGGTGCGCCGTAATATCGCGAATTTCGGCGGCGATCCGAATAATATCACGGTATTCGGTCAGTCTGCCGGCGGACGCAGCACCCTTTGCCAGATTATCACGCCCTTAAACCAGAATAACGGCATTACGCACGCCATTTCGCAGTCCGGCGGCGGCATCAGCTTCGGCACGGGCGCTGCGGCGCACGGGTATCCGACGCTTGCCGAGGCGGAGGAAGCGGGCGTGAAATTCTTTGAATATCTCGGCGTGAAAACGCTCGAGGAGGCGCGCGCCATCGACGCGGAGACGCTGCGCGATAAGGCGAGCGCGTTCCGCAACGCGGGCATCCATCGCTGGGGCCTGTGCGTGGACGGCACTTTCCTCCCGGATCAGCCGAACCAGATGCTCTGCGATAACCGCCGGCTGCAAATTCCGGTCATGATCGGAAATACGGACGATGAATTTACCGATGTATTCCCCGCAAAGACCTATGAGGAGTTCGAAGCACAGGTGAACGAGCGCCTGGGCGACGCGGCGGCGGAATTTTTGAAGCTGTGCGGCAAGGGCAGATTGGACGAACAGCAGGTGATGGCAAACGCGAAAGTGAACGGCTCGGCCTTTGGCGCGCGGCTCTTCTCCATGCGCGCGGCGGACGCGGGCCTGCCGGTTTACTTCTACTCCTTCGGACCCGAAATGCCCGGCGGCGACAACGTCGGTGCGTTCCATTCCTCCGAGCTGTGGTTCATGTTTGAAACGCTTGCCAAGTGCTGGCGCCCCTTCACGGGCAAGCACTATGACCTGGCGCGCCAGATGTGCAACTACTGGACGAACTTCGCCAAAACCGGCAACCCGAACGGCCCGGACGCCGACGGTTCGCCCATGCCGGCCTGGCAGCCCTTCATGGGCGACATTTCCCGCGGCATCACGTTCCGCGAGAAATCCGAAATGGACCCCGCCGACCTGACGCCGGCGATCCGGTTCCTCTATGAAGCGGCGGCAAAGAAACTCTGGCGGAAATAACGCGAAAGAGACCGGATGGTTTCTACGTACAGAAGTGAAGATGGAGGATCCTTTATGAAGAAAACCGTTCTCGTGCTGTTGGACGACTACTGGCACCGCCGCGAAACCATCGAACCGGCGCTTCCGCTCCTTTTCCCGCAGGATATGTGGGACGTGGAGGTGGCGCAGGATCCGGGCGCGCTTCCTGCCCGCAACCCCAGCCCGGACCTCTTTGTCTCCTTCAAAGACGTCATTGAAAATGACCAGATTCCGACTCCGATCTGGTGCGATGATGCCTGGACCGCCGTGCTGGACCGGTATATCCGGGAGGAGGGCATGGGGTTCCTTGCAATCCACTGCGGCATTGCAGATATCCCGCGCGATCATTTGATTACCACACAGATTCTGCGCGCCTTCTTCCTGGGACATCCGCGTCCCTGCCCTGTTACGGTTACACCGGTCCCGGGGCACCCGATTACGGAGGGCGTGGAAGAGTTCCTCATCCCCATGGATGAACATTATCAGATGGAGATGATGCCGGACGCCGAAACGACGGTGCTGGGCTACACGACGTCGGAAAACGGACGGCAGCCGGGCGTGTGGGCGCATGAATACGGCAAGGGCCGCGTCTGCGCGGCTACGCCCGGGCACGCACGGGAACAGCTTCAGATCCCGGCGTATGTACGCCTGTTGAAAAATGCCGCGGCGTGGTGCGCACGTTGACGCCTTCCATCATGAAAAAGCTGCGTTTTGATGGACGCAGCTTTTTTCTTATGATAAGATAAAGAAAAAATAAGGAGGAACATTTCTATGCTTCGCGTGACCCGAACGGAAAACGGCGCAGTGCGCGGCCTGCCTGCCGCCGACCCGCTGATTACGGTGTATAAAGGCATTCCCTTTGCCGCGCCTCCGGTTGGGGAGAACCGCTGGCGCGTCCCGCAGCCTGCCGAGGATTGGGACGGTGTGCGGGATTGCTATACCTTTGCGCCTGCCGCTTTGCAGCAGATCCCGGGCGTGGATTTTGAAAATATGTATGTGAAGGAATTCTGGTCGGCAGGGTTTGCCATGAGTGAGGACTGCCTGTATCTCAATGTCTGGACGCCGGCGAAATCGGCGGACGAGCGGCTGCCCGTCATGGTGTGGATCCACGGCGGCGGGATGCAGTGCGGCTATACGTTTGAGCCGGAGTTCGACGGGACGCAGATTGCGCGCCGCGGCGTGGTGTTTGTCTCGATTCCGTACCGTGTGAGCGCGCTGGGATTCTTAGCACATCCGGAACTCACGGCGGAGACCGGCGGCGTCGGCTGCACCAATTTCGGCCTTTACGACCAGAAAGCCGCGCTCGACTGGGTGAAACGGAACATTGCCGCGTTCGGCGGCGACCCGGATAACATCACGATTTTCGGCCAGTCCGCCGGCGGACGCAGCGTCCTGTTCCAGCTTACGACGCCTTTAAACGCCCCCGGCGCTTTCCACCGCGCCATGAACCAGTCCGGCGGCGGCATCGGCGGCGGCGCAATGCGGCACTATCCGACGCTTGCCGAGGCGGAACGCGGCGGCGAGGCGTTTTTCGAGTACCTGGGCGTCCGGACGCTTTCCGAGGCGCGCGCGCTGCCGGGCGAGACCATACGCCGGAAGGGCGTGGAATTCTGCGAAAAATTCCGCTGGGGCGTGTCAATCGACGGGCATTTTGTGCCGGATGACCCAAACGGGCGTCTGGCGCGCGGCGAACGGCTCCCCGTCCCGCTTCTGTGCGGTTACACCAAGGACGACTTGGGCGCGTTCCCGCTAGGCGATACGGTTGCCGAATTTGAGAAGATGGTGCGAAAGAATTTCCCCGCGCGCGCGGAGGAGATCCTGTCGCTTTCCGGCGCGGCATCCGGCGATATGGCGCAGGTGCGCCAAAACTGCGCGTTAAACGGCCAGCGCTTTGGTCTGGAACTGCTCGCCATGCGCGCGGCGGACTCCGCGCTCCCCGTCTATTTCTATGAATTCGCCGCCGATATGCCCGGCGACGACGCCGGCGCGTTCCATTCCTCGGAGCTTTGGTTTGTCTTTGAAACCCTGGGGCTTGCCTGGCGGCCTTTCCAGGGCCGTCACTACGACCTGGCGCGTCAAATCTGCAATTATTGGACGAATTTCGCCAAAACCGGCAATCCGAACGGCCCGGACGCGGACGGTTCGCCGATGCCTGTCTGGGAGCCGTATACGGCGGAGTCTGCACGCCTGATGGCGTTTCGGCAGACGCCTGCCATGGAAGACGGAGCCGCGCCTGCCGTACGGGCCATGCTCTCCTGCGCCGCGCAGGAGCTCTGGCGCGGGTAACGGGGTATGGAGAAAAAACGCGCGGACGTCCTCCTGGTCGAACAGGGGCTTGCGCCCAGCCGGGAACGCGCACAGGCGCTGATCCGCGCAGGACGGGTGACGGCGGATGGGCGGATCGTTACAAAACCCGCCGCGCCGCTGTCTGTGGATACGGTCCTGGCGGCCGCAGACGACCTGCCCTATGTCAGCCGCGGCGGGCTGAAGCTGGAAAAAGCCATACGAAATTATGCGCTTGACCTCACCGGTCTGACGGTGGTGGACGTTGGTGCGTCTACGGGTGGTTTTACCGATTGTATGCTGCACGCGGGCGCGGCGCATGTATACGCCGTCGACGTAGGGACGGATCAGCTTGCGCCATCTCTGCGCGCCGATCCGCGCGTTACGGTGATGGAACAGAGAAACGCGCGGGACATGACGCCGGCATGGTTTCCCAAGACACCGGATTTTGCGGCGACGGACGTCTCGTTTATTTCTGTACGGCTGATCCTGCCGGCGATCCATGCCTGCCTGTCCTGCGGCGGACGCGCCGTCATTTTAGTCAAGCCCCAGTTTGAAGCAGGACGTGGCCGCGTCGGGAAAAACGGCGTAGTACGCGACCGGCGCGTGCATGAGGACGTGCTCGCCGAAACCGCGGGATTTGCCGCCGCACTGGGATTTACCGTGCGGGCGCTCGACTTTTC
>CALWBW010000027.1 GCA_944376195.1 uncultured Clostridia bacterium
AAAACAATCATATTAGCAAGCCATGACATGGCCGAAGTGGAGAATTTGTGTGACCGGATTGCCATTTTATCCGAGGGTAAGATTGCTTTTATTGGAACTGTCGATCAGCTCAATGAAGCGGTGGGAAAACATTATAACATCACAATTCAAACCGAAAGAAGAACCGTAAATTATGAGTCTGATAATATCGGAGAAACGCTGCTTATGCTGCTTACTCAATATAAAGAAAACGGGGAAACTATTTTGGACATACAGGTAAATCGCGGCTCTTTTGAACAGCACTTTATGAAAATCGCAAAGGGGGCGTAAAAATGGGAGCATTTCTATACGGAGTTTCCTTGCAATGGAAGTTGGATATACGCAGTAAAACATTACTCATAACCTGCTATATTGTTCCTCTCTTGTTTTTTGCAGTTATGGGTGGGATATTCACCTCTGTCATGCCAGAAGCAAGATATACTCTCATTCAGTCTATGACGGTTTTCGGAGTAACAATGGGTGCGTTAATTGGTTTGCCGCCCTCTCTTGTTGAAATTTACAGCAGCGATATTAAAAAAGTTTATAAAGCAAATGGCGTGCCATTATATCTCGGTCTTGTTTTGACGAATATTTCCGCATATATACATCTGTTTATTATGAGCATAATTTTATACATTGCTGCGCCGCTTGCTTTCAATGCTGAGATACCAAAAAATCCGGTGTTGTACTTTGCCAGCCTTGCTATTTTTATTGCGGTATCCCTTAGCATTGCCAGCATAATTGGTTTAGCAGTAAAAGACCAGGCAAAAACTTCAATGGTCTCTATCATCATTTTTCTGCCCTCTATCATGCTTTCTGGAATTATGTTTCCGATTGAATTGCTGCCAAAAGCATTTGAAATGGTAGGAAAGATTTTTCCGGCCTCATGGGGATATAAAGTAATGGCAGATAGTACATTTCGATTTGAAAATCTGTTGCCGTTGATGGCAATTCTTGCGTTAGCTATTTTCGTGTGCATCATATTGCTTCGTAAGATTGACAAATGAAATACAGCATTTTTATAATAGTGATTTTGTCCCGTGTACTTGAAATATTAAACTTTGCTTTGTAATAAAGTATGTGTCTGCCGGACGACGGCAAAGAAAAAAAGCCGTCGTCCAGTAGCCCTTTGACACGCCCATACGACCTGCGGCGGCTTTGAGAAATCAAGGCCGTCGCTTTCTTTTGCCCTGCACAGAAACGGCGGTTATGGAGGAAATCGCCATGCTGATGCACCAAACACATAGCTTCTCAAAAAAAGCCTGTTCTCGGCGTGGGAGCGGTCTGGGCTAAAAGATGTACTATACGGTGTAAGTAATCGATATATTATATTCGCTTTTGCCGAGTTGTTATTGCTGTCTTTCGGTGCGGGCCGGAACTTCCGCAACAACACAGGCCCAAGGGGCAGCGGCTCCAACCTCAACTTCTCACTCTCCCGCAGATCGGGGGTGAGAAGATAATGTTTGTGTTTGATGAATATGGCGCACGGCACCAGTTCGACGCTTTCTGCAAAACTGTTCTCCGCCATGAGGCCATCAGCTACTTCCGGGAACTAAACCGCCAGCGGGAACGAGCAATCCAGTTCAGCGCTTTGTCCCAATACGAAATGGATGAACTTTATACCGTAGATGAATACCCCAGCGACAAGTTTGCATTTTCGGCGTTTGGACACGTCCTGCATATTGAAAGCGAATTGGTGGCAGATGCTTTTGCCGGTTTGCCGGATCGCGAGCAGCAGATTTTAATTCTGCATTGTGTGCTGGAACTTCCCGACAGAGAAGTAGGCGTTTTTGTAGGATTATCCCGCAGCGCCGTCCAACGGCACAGAACAAAGACACTGAATGAACTGCGAAAAGACTTACAATCCAAAGGTGTGAAAAACTAACATGAAGCAACCAACTTTTAACGGCAGAGTGCTTTTGTCAATGGACGTAATCGAAGCAGCCCGTGTTGGTGATCCGTTGGCATTGGAGCACGTCTTGCGGTACTACGACCGCTACATCAACAAGATTTGTACGCGAACTCTCTATGACAAAGATGGTTTGCCGCATATCGGCATTGACGAGTACATGAAGCACCTCTTACAGGCAAAATTGGTGGAAGACATCGTGGTAAAGAAATAGCAAAGCCAAAGGAAGCTGTCAAGGGTCGAGATGAACGCTTCGCGCCCTTGACGGCTTCCTCTGCCTTTGCTGTGTGGTAACCAAGCGGGCTCAAGCAAAAATCCGCTTGCGCCCGCTGTGATTATGATGTTTGTGCCTACGCATTTAGAGGGCAGAAAAGCCAGATGCTACCGGGACTTCTTCGCGTGGTTGGATAGCCGGAGGTATCTTGCCATTCTTACCCTTGAAAATGCAGTTTGAAATGCGTAGAAAACCGGCGAGTCATTTCCTTACGAAATAACACGCCGGTTCATTTAGCAACCCTGTTTGTCAGCCGTTAAGTTAGTGTGTTCTTGATACTTCCTTATCGGTGTTCACCAAAGGAGAGCGGCTCTTTTTATAAAATGTTTCCGATGCGCCACTGTTCCAGTTCACACAAGTGAGAAAACTGAATATACAGCAAATCTCCACTGGCACAAAAGGTTTCGTAATCGTCTGTTTTGGCCGCGCTGAGGAAGGCAGAAATGGTTTCCTCAATTTCGTCCAGTTCGTTATGCATCAGAACGCTTTCCAGATATGACCGCTGCGCTTTCCAGTATGCGGCAAGCTCTTTCGCTGCTTGGACAGCGGCATCGGAATCCTGTCGGGATTCTGCCGAAAGGGCGCTGTCAAGATAAAGGGCAGCTTTGCCGGTAATTGTAGACATATGGTGCGAATTCCAGATGACCGCGCCGATAATCAGGACCAAAACCGACAGTGCGCCGATAATATTTCGCATTACCCTTCCTTCACCCCTGATTCTTTAGAAAACTGTTCGCGTGGGATGAGCATAACGCCGCCGCAATTATCTACCACCATCAAATACACCTCTTTCGGCGTATGCAAGCCATTTTTTCGCAGCTCTTTTTCAAGCCAGGTATCATCAAGGCCGCTGCTTTTCAAATTAGCGGTAAGAACGCGGCCTTGCGCGATGAGCGTGGTATAAAGCTCCGGCTCCTGAGAAGAATCGAGTTCCATTTGGGAAGCGGTGACAGGCCGTTCGCCTGCCATCAATTGGACGCTTAATTCCCCATTGGTCTCCATGTATGCGCAGCCAACCTGTCGCGGGTCAAACACGTCTTTTAAGCGCAGTTCTTCTAAAAGTTCCGTGACATTGATTCGCTGATTTTTTAATTCTCTCTGATTAATGACGCCATTTTTAATCAAAACACTGGTATGTCCGCAGAAAAAAGTCCTTACACGGACAGAACGTGCTGAAAACACAGAAATCAGTAATTCCGTACTAAAAAGCGTCAGGATGGGGATGATGCCCTGTAAAAGTGGGATTCCGAGATCCTGCATGGGGACAGCGGCAAGATCGGAAATCAAAATGGACGTGACCAGCTCGGAAGGTTGAAGTTCTCCCAACTGCCGCTTGCCCATAATGCGCAAACTGAAAATAATAAAAAAATAGAGTATCAACGTGCGGATAAAGCTTGTCAGCATAGGGAGACTCCTTTGTCTGGTTGATACTCTAGTATGAACTTTTTATCGGGAAATCATGCAGCGGGTTCGTTCAATGGTACGTACGAGACGTACTGCGGCTTTGCGAAGCAACGTTTCCGATTGCGCAATGGCCTCATCGTTCGTCATGGCGGAAACGATGGTACTGACAACGCTGGTTACGCCGCTTTGATAAACCGCATCATAATCCCGGCCAAGCGTGCCGGAAATAATAAAACCGGGCTTTCCATATTTTGCGCCGCGTCGGCAGACGCCGACCGGCGCTTTCCCGTATGCAGTTTGATAATCCGTGGCGCCTTCACCGGAAATCAGGATATCAGCGTCCTGCGCCAAGGTGTCGAAATGAATGGAATCGAGTACCAGGTCAATCCCCTGCTCCAACTTTCCGCCGCAAAATGCCATCAATCCCATGGATAAACCGCCCGCAGCTCCTGCGCCCGGAACGTTTGCAAAATCTTGGCCAATGGTTTCAGCTAAAATCTTGGCGTAATGAGCGAGATTTTGATCCAAAATTGCAACATCTTCCGGTGCTGCCCCTTTTTGCGGTCCAAAAATGGCCGCAGAGCCGTGTTCCCCGCAGAGAGGATTGTCTACGTCGCAGGCAATACGGAAGGTACAGCCCTGCAGACGCGGATCAAGTCCGGACAGATCGATGGAAGCCAACGCCCCAAGCGCGCCGCCGCCGTTTGAAAGTTCTTTTCCATCGGCGTCAAGAAAGCGTACGCCGAGCGCACGCGCCATACCATGTCCACCATCCGTTGTGGCGCTGCCGCCCAGGCCGATGATGAAATCCCGGCAACCGCGGTCAAGTGCGGCGCGAATCAGTTCACCGGTACCATACGTGGTTGCGGCTTTCGCATCGCGCAGTGCGTGCGGGATCAGAGGAAGTCCGGAGGCAGCCGCCATTTCAATGACGGCGACGCGCCCTGCAACGCCGAACCGGGCTGTGACCGGACGTCCTAACGCATCGGAAGCCGGAACCTCTACATATTCCCCGCCGAGTCCTGTAACAATCGCCTCGACTGTTCCCTCGCCGCCATCGGCAATCGGCACGATTTTGACTTCTGCGTCCGGCGCGGCTTCCAAAATTCCCTCGCGCACGACGGAACCTGCTTGGTAAGAAGTAAAATTCCCCTTAAAGGAATCCATTGCTACTAAATATTTCATATGCCACCTTTTCGTTTTCTTCTGTTTTTTAGTGGGTATCCAGATCAAGCGCCCAGGGATGGCGTTCAAAGCCGCCTTCCGCAAGCGCCGACGGATGTTCTGCTAGCTCCTGCAATGTCCTGGTGCGTCGTGCAAGCTCTACATCGCGCCGTACGTCATCCAGGTAATAGGAATAGCCAAACGTCTGATTGACACGTCCCATTTGATAAGGCATGTAATGTCCCGCCCAAATGGCAGACAGTTCCTGCCAGGCGCCAACGGCTTCCGTCAACTCCTCGACGGCGATATCCTTTTCTTTTTCAGTCCCGCCGAGCTGATATACTGCCAAATGCAGGGCGGCGCTGATTTTCAGTTCATAATATTGCGCCAGGCATGCCCAGGCACGAATATCTTCCAAAACGCAGGCCAGATCGCCGCCACGGTATTCCGGCTCTATGGCGGCATCCAAGTCCGAGGCGCAGACTAAAAGTTCCCGCGCAAAATCGCTGAGCTCCGCGACTACACGCCGCGCGTCTTCCGCATCGGTCGACTTCCCTTCACAGATCAGCTTCGCCGTATCCTGAATGCTGACGGTGCCGGAGCCCGGCATGGATGGCGTTGTGATAAAGTCCTGAACCGTGTGAAATCCAAATGTGGTCAGGAGGCTTTCCGGATTCCACTGAAAATCGTAATCAACCCAGTGTAACCTGGTAACGGCGCAGACGGTTCGCACCCCCAATTCCAAACCACGCAAGACCAGATCGCCGCAGGGCGTACCATAACGGTAGCGGCAGACCAGAACCCAGTGCTCATGCGGCAGATCCGGGTTATACCCAAGTCTTCCCAGTGTCTGAAACTGGAGAAAATGCCGTTCAAAATCATATTTCCAGTCCATATGCGTATGCGGTACATGCTGAAAATCCCGGGCCCAGACATAGCCGTCCGCCCCCCAATAAAAACCGGCTACATAGGATTTTTTCATGCCGCGAATATATTCCGCAATAAAGGCAGGGTCAGCGCCGCGCAGCGTTTGAAAGTCGTCGTTACGCACGGTATAAATGACCTTCGTCTTTTCTACATCAATCCCTTTCCAGGCGCCCCAGAGTTCTTCAAACTGCGGGTGCGGATGGGAATACATATGCGCGTTGGAATATTTCCAGGAAATCAGTTTGTCTTTTCCGGGATATTGGTCCAGGAATAGTTCCTGTGCGATTCGCCCGTTTGACATGTTGGTGCGGTGAATAAAGGGAAGAGGAACATGCAGCTCCTGGATGGCGGCCAGATAGGTATCCGTGACCCATTCTTCCGTTTCTTCGGAAGAACCGATGAGCTCCTCACTGTTGGAAGTGCCGAGACCGGTCAAATTGGGATAGGTTCGAATCAGCGTTTTAATGGCTTCACGGAAATAATCCCGGATAAGGGGATCATATTGCCGGAGGCCCTGGCGGAACCGGTTTGACGTGGGAATCGCCGTTTGTTCCGGAAGCCCCAACCCGCGGGCAATTGCCGGTGTGATACGCAGATTCCAGGTGATGATATAAGTGGAAATTCCACGGTTTTTCGCGTGGGTGAAAATAAAATCAAACACACTGCGGAAACGCTCGAGCTCCACATCGGAATACGGCGTGGTCTGCGGATATTTGGGAATCCGAAACATCATCTCAAAGGGATTCATGGACCAAATAGAGAGAAGATTGTAGCGGTTTTCCGCCAAAAAATCAAGATAAGCGCGCCAGAACTCGATATCCAAAACGGTTTTTTGATTGGCAAGGAACGGATCGCCTTCTCCGTAGGACTCATAGGGCCAGTTAAACTTGACACCGCGCTTTTCAAGAAACGGAGAACCGTCACGATCATTTATGGCGTCGAATCCTTCCAGCGTGATCACTTCCGCAAGCTCCAAAAGCCCGTACATCGCGCCGACACGGTCCGATGCATTTAAATAGATGGCCTGGTTCCGTACACGGATTTGATAAGACTCCGCCGGCAGCGTGGAAGCAGAACGAAAGCCTGCGAAAGTCAGGACCAGCGCACGCACGCTCTCGTCTCCTGTAAATTCGTCACGGCGCAGTACGGCGCTGCGAATTCCCGCACGATCCAATGCAGCCCGAAAACGTCGCATGCCAAAACAAATGGGATCGTCGGGTTCCGGACCTTTTTCAAAGTGCCGCAGTCTGTCCCAATAAATCAGCATAACGTCCTCCTCAATAATCAATTACAGCGGCGTCAAAGAGGCCAAGCTTTGGTATGGTGAGCGTCACGCGCCCGTTTTCAAACGAATAGGGGAGATCTTCTCCTGTTGTCATACTGAATACGCGCGCGGGCGCTTTGGGTACGGCCATGTTACAGGTGACTTCACAGGGTAGCGGTTCAAAAAAACTGTTTCCAAAATGGCCGCTTGCGTTTACAAAACTCAAAAGTTCCGTTTTGATGTCCGGCGTAATCATAACGGCAATTTCAATCATGGGACTGAAATCGCCCCGAACACGGCGCGCGGAGGCATAGCGTTCCAAAAGCCCGTCCATAAATTTCCTGGAATTTGAATATCCCTGCCGGTAGTAAAATTCACCGGCGTACCAGGGAACGTAAACGGCGGTGCCACGAGAGGTATATCCCGGCAGATCGGTGACCTGCGTGTAATAACAGCGTTCCGGCGGGCCGAAGGGAGAGGGTGGAATGAAGGAAAGATGG
Source organism: uncultured Clostridia bacterium (assembly GCA_944376195.1). Taxonomy (GTDB): domain Bacteria; phylum Bacillota; class Clostridia; order Oscillospirales; family QAMX01; genus Allobutyricicoccus. The sequence goes on from CALWBW010000027.1 coordinate 7,461, forward strand.
CGTTCTGTTTCCGCGTCGTAGGCGTGATAGAGATAGGTGCCGTCGAGCGCGACAAGTTGCTCGTCCGGAGCAAATCCCGGCAGGGGATCGTTTGGTGAAATTTTAAAATAGGCGCCGCGCGCGTCGTCCCGCCTTTGCAGGCAGCGCTCGATTCCCAAGCACGAAAGTGCCGGAAGTTTGCGGCGTTCATAGTGTTCATCGTAAAACCCGGTTTCACCTGTCGCGATCACCGTACCGCCGTTTGCCACGAACGAATCAATTTTGTCAGCGCGCGCGTCGGACATGTAACGGTCGTCCGGCAAAATCAGTGTGGTATAACGGGACAGGTCGACAGCTTCCATCCGGGAAGCGTAGATCGCGTCAAAGGGAAAGTGCCCTTCTGTCAGCGCACGGTACCAACCGCGATATTCCGGCGTGGTGTGTGGATTGTGAGATTCCGGACGGATAATGGCAACCCGGGAACAGGGAATCACGCCGTCAAGCAGTTTTTCATTGCGGCGGTGGAAGGCAAACAGTTCGCGTACGCGCGCCTGCGCGCTTTTGTCTTCGGCGTTGTCCAACCGGCCAATGAGATAGTAATCCGGACTTCCGCCGTTTGCAAAGCCCTGGACCAGTCGGAGCGCGTGCTGTGCAGGCGAGACAGAAACCAGCCGAAGGGGGAAATCGATGAAATCTACATCACAATTCGACTGCCGGTAACCAGGATAAGAGGCGCGTACCAGCTTCGATTGCTCTGACCCGATATACTGCCAGTGCGGCAGGCCACGGTCGAGCGCGGTGGAATCCTCTTCGCGCATATAGGCGCTGTCTGTGGTGTAGGTATCCCGATGAATGAGGATATCGGGACGGATGGAACGAATGAACTCACAGACGCGGCGTCCGTGCTCCGCCTCTGTTTCCTTTTGAAATTCCAAATAACGGCGGTAGGCGGGATCGTTCATATCTTCCCGAAGGGGCAGTTCCATACCATAGCGTTCGCGGAACATGCTGCGGCAGTTCTCGCAATGGCAGATGCCGTGGTATACACCGGAGTAATCCCGGGTTTGGTATCCTGCCATGTTGAAATAAATTCCATCAACGGGAAGCTCTGTGAGTGTTTCCCGAAGGATTTCTAGCATATACTCACGCTGAAATCCGCCGTTAATGCAGGCGTGAACGTCGCCGTTATAGTCGACGATTTCTCCTTCCGGCGTCCGGTAAGCCCACTCAGGGTGTTGTTCGTAAACTTCCCGGCGGATTTTGGAGAAATCCGTACGTGCAATTACGCGAATCCCCTCACGGTGGCAGACCTCAATCATTTTTTTCACACTGTCGGCCTGCAAATAGGGACTTTGCGTATGATATTTCAGTTTTGTCGGATAACTGGCCAAAATGCCGGACGTATTAATCATCGTAATCTTAGCGTCAAATTTTTTCAATTCCGCTACATAGGTTTCCGCATCCATATCCAACATGTCAATTTGGCGCAAGTTGGTTTGGATGTACCGCCAGGGGATATTCTTCCACCAATAGTCCATAATTCCCTCCTGTAGTATATACCTGTATATTATCATTGTACAGGCAAGCGCATGGAAAGTCAACCGAAAGTGCCGAACGCACACGAAAAACGGCGTCCGGAATCAGGCTCCGGACGCCGTAAAAACATTTATAAAGTAACAGTTACAGGGTAAAGCTGACGTTACCGCCTTTGCGCAAAAATACCGGGATTAGGGCAAGCGGCGCGTCTGCCGTGACGGTTTGTCCGCCCGTGTATTCCGTACCGGTATGCGCGTCGATCCAGGTTTCGCCCACCGGCAGGTAAACGTCACGCTGCCGTGCGCCTAACTCAAAGACCGGTGCAACCAGGACGTCGTCGCCGAACATCATCTGGTCTTCAATGGTGGCGACTGCCGCATCCTTCGGGAAATCGTAGTAAAGCGGACGGATAACCGGCGCGCCGGTAGCGGCCGTTTTCTCCATCACAGACTTGATGTAAGGACGGATCTCTTCGCGCAGGAAGAGGTATTTTTTCAAAATTTCATAAACCTCTTCTCCATAGCTCCAAACTTCGTTCGGTCCGCCGGAATGCGCCTTGGAGGCAGAACCCGGATTATCGCCGTTTTTCCGGTCGCCGTGCAGGCGGAAGACCGGGCAGAACGCACCAAACTGGAACCACCGCACAAGCAGTTCGCGGAAGTCGGGGTCGTTTTGATCCCCGCCATGGAATCCGCCGATATCAGACGTCCACCACGGGATGCCGGACATTGCCATGGAAAGTCCGGATGTGAACTGCTCTTTGAAGGAACGGAATGTGGTATCAATGTCGCCGGACCAGACCAGCGCGCCGTAACGCTGAGAGCCGGCCCAGGCGCAGCGCAGCAGATTGATCGGCAGTTCCACACCGCTTTCCTTTAAACCTTCGTAGAAATTCTGCGCATAGACGAGCGGATAAATGTTGCCGACGGCAATATTCGCGCCCTTTGCATAACGGTAATGGTCAAAGTCGTAATCCCATTCGGGTTCTGCTTCATCCAGCCAGAAAATTTTAATCCCTTTATCAAAGTAATTCCGTTTTACGACGCTCCAGACAAACTTCCGTGCTTCCGGATTTGTCGGATCGTAAGGAATGGTGTTGCCCTTCCAGGTGGCACAGATTTGGAGGCCGCGTTCTGCGTGTACCAGGTATCCATTATCACGCATTTCCTGATAATTTTCACTCTTTTGATCCACGTAGGGCCAGATAGAAACCATGAGTTCAATCCCCATCTTTTTGAGTTCCTGCACCATGGCGTCGGGATCCGGCCATTCCTCTTCGTCAAAGCGCCAGTCTCCCTGATACGGCCAGTGGAAGAAGTCGGAGACAATGACGTCCATGGGAAGGCCCAATGCCTTATGATGCCGGGCAACTTCCAAAAGTTCATCCTGCGTACGGTAACGCAGCTTACACTGCCAGAATCCCATCACATAATCCGGCATCATCGGCGCATGTCCGGTCGCATCGGCATAAGACGCCATGATTTCCGCAGGAGAGTCGGATGCCGTGATCCAGTAATCCAGTGCCTTAGTGCTGGATGCATACCACTCGGTGCGGTTTTTCGCAAAGGTAACGCGCCCGATAGAGGGGTTATTCCAAAGGAAACCATATCCCTCGCTGGAAACGTAAAACGGGACGCTTGCCTGAGAATTGCGGTGGGCAAGTTCCAGCACACACCCTTTTTTATCAATCATGCCATCCTGATATTGCCCCATGCCATAAATATGCTCGCCGGGATTGGCTTCAAAGCGCATGGTCAGCTCAAAATCAGCGCCGCGTGTCCCGACAAAATCGCGCGCGTAAATCTCAAGCGCGCTCATGGATTCAAAATGACCGCCGCGTGAACGCCAGTACTCGCGCAGAATCGGTTTCCCGTTTTCGCCATAGAAATAAATCATTCCGGCGACGTTGATACGTGCGGTAATTTTGCCGTTTTGAATGGTCCCTTCGCCATTTTCTATGGTGATTACGGCGTCGCCGGGATGTTCCTGCGGCAGAAGCGCCCAGTCTTCTTCCGGTACATCGATATGGCGTACGGCGCGGACACGCAGGCTGTTTTTTGCCCACGGTTCAATCCAGAGGAGTTCGGTGTCTCTTCTCAGAACCAGACGGTTCCCATCCTGTTTTACGATTGCCATACTTACCCTCCCAAGCTTTTGAAATCATTTCAATCGTAACAAAATTGTAGACATATGTCAATGCAGTTTTGTGTGAATTTTATAAAAATCAAATGAATGAGTTGTTTGAAGGAGCAAATATAAAATCTCCCGCTTGGCATTCGCCAAGCGGGAGATTTTAATCAGGAACCTTCGAGAAGTTCATAACAAACTAAAAGCTGTTCTTCCAATTCCTCTTTTTCCGCTAAAAAGCGATTCAAGGCCTCATAGTCCGATGCATTGGCCGCAATTGCTGCATCAAGCTCAGAAATCTTGGCCTCCAGCATAGCGGCTTCACGTCCGGCATTTTCTCGGCGCCTTTGCAAGCGGCGCAGCTCTTTGGCGGGACTTTCCGAACCGGTTTTTGCACGGGACGCGTCAGCCTTTACAGGCTGTTTGGCCGGTTTTGCAGCGGCAGCCTGAATACTGGCACGGATTTTTGTCGCCCGATATTCTTCAAATCCCATACGGTAATCGGTGATTTTTCCGTTTTCCAATTCCCAAATCCGGGAGGCAAAGCGCGTGACAAAATAGCGATCGTGCGAGACAAACAGCATGACACCGCTAAAATCCTCCAATAGATTTTCTAACCATTCTCGCGAAGCTAGGTCCAAATGGTTGGTTGGTTCGTCCAAAATCAGGAGGTTTAAATCCTGGTACATTAAAATGCAGAGTTTCAGGCGCGACAATTCTCCGCCGGAAAGAACCGAAAGCGGTTTGAAGACGTCGTCTCCCTGGAACTGGTAAGTCCCAAGACGGTTACGGGCTTCTTTGACCTCGAGCGGGAGCGCATACAACACCGTATCCAGTACGGAGCGCTCCATGTTATCAAATTTGACAATCTGTGGAAGGTATGCCCATTTGGTCTGCAAGCCAAAGGTGACCCGGCCGCTGTCCGGTTTTAAAGTGCCGGTTAAGATATTAAGAAGGGTGGATTTGCCGCATCCATTCGGACCATAAATGCAAACGTGTTCGCCGCCATTAATCAGACCGGATACGCCGGAAAGTACCTGATTGTCTCCATATCGTTTGCTGATATCAAAAAATTTCAGCGCTTCATCGGCGCGGAAGACCGCTTCCCCCAGTTTGGCATGCAGCGTACGCTGACGGCGCGGACGGTCGGCAATCGTCATGCGCTCAATCTTATGTTCAACAACCTTTGCCTTGTGTATGGCCTGCTCTGTTGCCCAGGAGCGGTAGCGGCGGGCCATCGCTTCCAAACGCTCCTTTTCTTCCATTTGTGATTCCCATAGTTTAAGCGCCTCCTGATAACGGCGCTCTTTTTCTACGGCATAGTAGCTGTAATTTCCAAAATATTCGGAGCTGATGCCGTTTTCTATTTCGATGATACGTGTGACAACCCGATCCAAGAACCATCGGTCATGGGAAATGAGAACCACGGTTCCACGGTAGGTATTCATATATTCGCCGAGCCATTCGACCGCTGCGATATCCAGATGGTTGGTAGGCTCGTCCAGCAAAAGAATGTCGCTTTTTTCGAGGATGACGCGCGCAAGATTCACGCGCGTCTGTTCGCCGCCGGAGAGCGAATAAAAGGGCTGCGCCCGCATCTCGGCGTCAATCATCAGCCCGGAGGCCACCCGGTCCAGCTCATAATTGACATCATAGCCGCCTTCATGCTCAAAAAAGGAGACAAGCGCGCCATAACGGGCCATAATTGCACGGGATTGATCGTGTGCCATTTCCTGTTCCAAACGGGCGATTTCGCGACTCATCTCATCAAAGCGCCGGAATGCCAGCCGCATAACGTCTTCTACCGTGTACTCCTGTGGGAACACCGGGATTTGATCAATCAGGCCAACCCGTGCGCGTGGGTTGATGACGATGCTGCCGCCGTCATAGACCGCTTTTCCTTCTGCCGCGTCCCGAAGCAGCTTCATTAATGTCGTTTTTCCTGCCCCGTTTTTGCCGATCAGACCAACCTTTTCGCCCTCATTAATTTCAAAGCTGACGTCAGTTAATAAATCAAAAGTTCCAAACGATTTCTTTAATTCTGAAACGGTGATATCGATCAAAAACCATCATCCTTTTTATACTTCTACGCTCATCAGCGTCCCGTCAACGGCGTTGATATAAAAATCATCCGAGTCCGTTGAAAGCTTGTAAACGGGGGTGAGCCGGAGGCCGACATTAGAGATGGATCCTGCCACCCATCCTGCCTCAATATCGAAAATTTCCGTCGTATTTCGTAAAACCAAACGTTGCGTGATACCGACAATTAAGCCGGCAATACCGCGCTCATACCCAGAATTGGCACGCAGCGCATTTCCCAGGCAGACGCGACCGGAAACCAGCCAGGTATCTTCCGTTTGGGTAGCCGAAAGGTTACAATTAAAAACGGGAAGGTCGCGATAGGAAAGCTGGAACTCTGCCGTGTCTTCTGTATAAGTGGTCGACCACAGAGAAATGCCGCCTTTTTCAAAAAGCGAAGCTAGCTCTTTTGCATCCCGTACTGTGTACAAAGTGGCCTCTAAATACCCGCCTGTCCGCAGATTGACGATCCCTGTTTCTGTTTGATATGTGCCGTCTTCGTTGGGTGAAAGTGTTACTTCCGAGGACAGCAAAGATTCTGCCGCTGAGACGTCTGCTTCGGCAGTGTGTTCAATAACCAGAATGGAACGTTCCAGATTTTCATTTGGAACGGTGTCCTCTGCCAATTTGATTCCCCGGGAATCCAAATATTCCACCAAATCCCGAACCGTTTCTCGTGCGATTACGTTGTTTTTATAGGACAAATACGCAAGATTCCCCACCAGGAACAGATTGGCAAGGGCCAAAAGCAAGATCATCAGTTTTTTCGCTTTGCTCCAATCCAAGACAAACTCCCTCCCGGATGTGAATCGTTAGTCAACTTGTTTCTGATAATACCAACTTGCGTGATATTCGTTGCTTTGATTTTTGATATAACGGAGCTCGAATAAGGAACATTTGCCGTCCACGGTGGCTGCAATCTGACGATCAGACAAAATTGCATCTGTTTGAGCGGTCATCACATAACTTGCAATGGTCAAATGTGCGCCAACGAGTACACCTCCGGTGTATTCCAATCTCGCAAAATAACCGTCTTCAAACGACAGAACAATACCATCGGCTACGCACCCGAAAAGGACGATGTACTGTTGTTCTGCCTCATCGTAATAAGCACGTAAAACATAAGGAGTAATGTCGCCGATATAATCGGACGCGGCCTGATTCAGCATGGAAGCGGCATTCATAATGATCGAGGTTCGTTCGCTTCCTTCCGGGGCAGACGGTTTCACTTCATCCGGAAGCGGCGCGTAATAACTCAATGCGCCGGTAGGGGAAATACGCAAAGTGCTCAATTCTTCCACATAGACGCGCGTCCCGTCTGACTCAATATATCCACCGGTCGTATACGCGTTGTAGCCAAAACTCTCCAAGACGGCATTGATAATTCGCTCTGACGCCGTACTGGTGTAATCGGAAAACGGAGAACTTTTTTTAATGATAACCGGGTCTTCCCGATGAGACAACACAACAAACTCATCCGGTAAATGTGAGGAAAGCGTTCGATCCTCAAAGGCAAAAAAGGCATTTGAGGATTCAAATTCTCGAATCAGCGACTCCAGTTCCGAAGGACTGACCACCGTTTTATAAGAAGTTTGCGTTCCGTTTCTGGAGAAAATGGTTAAAGTTAAACCATCTGAAGATGTTGAGAGGACAAGATACCGCGCGATCACTTCTTCTCCCAGGTTGTAATCTGCGCCGATCACCTCAGCCAGAACATCCAAAGGTATTTCTCCTTCAAAATCAAAAAATACCATATTTCCGGACAAAATGGAACGCCATTGATACAGGTTCAGATCCTGTTTTACACTGTCTGTATCCACCGCGGCGGACAACAGAGCCCCTACTCGTTCAAAGAGATCCCGCACTTCCTCTCGATTGGTAAGATAGGTGAGAGCACCGTTATTTTGGACGGCGGCACGTACCGGCGACAGGATACTCATGGTGTCATCGTATTCTTCGTAACCGGGATAGAGATTGTCCGCATCCGATTCATCCCAAAAAAGCCCGCCCAACATGGTACTGATCATTTGACGGCGTTGCGCGCTGCCTGGCTGGATATCTCCAAACCAGGTCCATAGAATCAATCCCAAAAGCGTAAAAAGCAGAAATAGGATGGATCCATTCAAAAGGATTCTTTTGGTATGTTCCCGCATCATGCCTGTTCACCCTGGAGATATTTCTGCTTCAAAGGCAAAAATACCGTCATGTTCGTACCGGCTCCCAGTTTGGACTCTGCGCGAATGGTACCGTTATGATAACGGACAATCTCCTGCGCAATGGCAAGACCCAATCCGGTACCGCCGCGCTCTCGGGATCGCGCTTTGTCCACTCGGTAGAATCGCTCAAAAAGCCGGGGGAGATCTTCCCGAGGAATCCCAATTCCGTTATCTGTAACGCTGATTTCCACGCCGTCTTTTACATTGCGCGCAGCCATGACAATATTACCGCCGTCGGGGGTATATTTCACCGCGTTTGCGACAATGTTGACGACAACCTGTTCGATCCGATCCCGGTCGCCTTCTATTTTTGGCAATGGGTCATCCAATTCCAGAGTCAATTCGTGCCGGTGATTTTTTGCCTCAAAGAGCATGGCGTCATAAACGCTGCCCATCAGTTTATCGAGTGGGAACGTCGTAAATTTCATGTCAAGGCGGCCGCTGTCCAAACGGGAAAGCGTGAGAAGATCCTTTACGATTCTTGCCATGCGGTCAGCTTCGTTGTTAATCACTGTTAAAAATTTACTGCGCAAATCTTCCGGCAAATCGTCCGTTTCCAGCAACGTTTCCGTATAACTTTTGATGCTGGTCAGTGGGGTGCGGAGTTCATGCGACACATTGGCGACAAATTCCCGCCGCGTCAGTTCCAGTCTGTGCTGTTCCGTAACGTCATGAATCACGGCCATCACGCCCTGCGGCTCGTCCGGCGTATTCAATGCTGCCAGAAATACCTGGTAGGTGCGGTCTTCAACCGTATAATCTACCACAACCGTGTCGCTTCCAGACGGCTTTTTAACATCGTGAAATACTTCTTCAAACGTCAGATCGGGGGAGAACGTCATACCCAGCATTTTTTCCGCAGCAGGGTTCATATGCAGAATGTGATTCGAAGCGTCAAAGGCGGCAACGCCGTCGGTCATATGGAGAAACAACGTATTGAGTTTATTTCGTTCAGCCGCCATATCCTGCATGGCGTCATGGAGAGAACGGGCCATATTGTTAAAAGTCTGGGTCAAAACGCCGATTTCGTCGTCGGAGTGCACTTCAATTTGGCTGTCAAATTCTCCGGAAGCCAGACGCAGGGCGCCCTTTGTAATATTCTCAATCGGAATCGTCATGGTTTTGGAGAGCAGGAAACTCAACAATACAGAAAAGAGCAAACCAAAAAGAACCACCTGGACGGTGATGGAAAAGAGCATCCAGGTGAGCTCCGATAAATCACTTTTATTATCTTTAATGTAAAGAATATAGGATCCAGCTTCCCCGGAAATTGGAATCGCAATATCCATGTAGTCGTTTGTCGAGGAAAGGCTGCTGCCAATCTGTCCGTTCAGTGCATGGATAATGTTCGGTGTAATTTCCAGATTGATCCCTAACTGATCGTTGGATCCTGTAAGATATTCTCCGCTATTGTCGGAAAGAATATAAAAGTCACGATTGGTGTCAATCCCAAGCGGTCCGGAGTAGGCCGCAATCATTTCCCGGAGAAGGTCCGGTGCGTTTTCCTCTGCGCACGCACTGGAGAGTTCTGACAGGAAACGCTGCGTAAAAACCTCCTCCATTTGGGAACTGAAATCGTCTAAAAAATAGGACGACACGCGATTTAACAACAGCGTGCCGACGACAATCATGACCGAAAGAATCAAAAGGACCAGGATCAGCACCAATTTCATGTGCAGGGAACGAAACATATCATCACCGTTTCGGAAAACTTGCCCGAATGCGGCACGGCGGTACGAGCGCCCGCGCCGATTGGCTTTTTAATTTCAAAAAACCGGACCTCAGTTTTCTGTAGAAAACAGATAGCCCACGCCTCTGCGTGTTATAATGTATTTGGGATTTGACGGATCTTTTTCTATCTTATCGCGGACTCTGCAAATTGCCACATCCACAGCGCGGAGATCACCGTAATATTCGTATCCCCAGACCTTTTCCATCAATTCTTCACGCGGAATTACGCGGTTTGCATTGGCGGTCATGTAGCGCAGAATTTCATATTCGCGCGCCGTCAAATCAAGAATTTTGCCTCGGCAGCGGATTTCGTGCGCATCATAAAAGACCTCAATTTCTCCGCAGACCAGATCGGCGTTTGATGCTGTCTGAGCCGGCTTACGCGGCTCGTTTGTCGCGGTGCGGCGTAGGTTGGCATGAATGCGCGCCATCAATTCCCGCATGGAAAAGGGTTTTGTGATATAATCGTCCGCACCGATTTCAAGGCCGAGTACTTTGTCGGTCTCTTCTTCACGGGCTGTCAGCATGATAATCGGGACGTTGCTCTTTTCCCGGACACGGCGGCAAATTTCAAAACCATCCATTCCAGGTAACATTACATCCAAAAGAATTAGATCTACACCGCTGTCTTGCGCGTGCCGGAAGCCTTCCAGGCCGTCGTATGCGGTGAGCACTTCATAGCCTTCGCGCATCAAATTGAACGCCACGATGTCGGCGATTGCCTTTTCATCCTCTACCACAAGGATTTTTGCCATGTTTGCACCTCCGAAACCCGGAAAAAGTTAAATTTTATCTTTGATCAGGAACAGTGCGATGAGGGTTTTTCCATCACGGATTTCCCCACGCAGCGCCATATCTTCCAACTGCTTTAGCGGGATGCGCTCTACGCGGAGATATTCGTCCTCGTCCAAGTCCATTTCTCCCTGCGTGAGACCGCGGGCCAAATAAAGGTGGATCCGCTCTGTGAGCATACCGACCGAGGGATAAATTACCCCCAAATAGTCCATGGTTTTGGCTGTCAGTCCGGTTTCCTCCCGAAGCTCCCGAATGGCGGCTTCCCGCTGCGCATTTTCTTCGCCCTCTTCCAGTTTTCCGGCTGGAATCTCCAGAAGTTCCTCTCCAAATGCATACCGGAATTGCCGGACCAGATAAATGCATCCTTCATCGTCTACTGCGGCGACAGCCACAGCTCCTTTATGTTCGACAATTTCCCGGGTGGCCTCTTTCCCGTTGGGAAATACAACTCGGTCGCGTCGAACGTTTATAATTTTCCCGCGATAAACATATTGTTTTTCAACGGCTGTCTCATGTGGTATCATCATATTTCATCCTTTCACGGCTTTTTTATTCAAAAAACCGCCATAAAATGTACCTAGTTAGCTTTATTCTAACACAGGTTTCCCATTTTTTCAACACAAAATTCCCGGCCCTTTTTTCCCTTTTTGTGCGGACCAGAGGAACTCCCGTCCTTTTTTCAAAGTTTTGATTGCAGGGTTGAAAAAGGTATGATACCATGAGAATATGAAAAAACGACCAAAAACGTAAATTGCGTGACTGTCTGGCGCAAATATGTATGGGCAGGTTGTGACTTTTTGGGAGGATGCGGAAATGTTTGATGTTTGGGTTGGAGACGTCAATCTGACGTGGCTGGTTTTGGCGGGCTCTATGGTACTTGTGTTTCCTTTTCAACTTTTGCTTTGTTTCCGGGTAAAATCGCGTCTTTTGCGATTGGCACCGCTCTTTTTTTCTCTTCTGCTCACAGGATGTGCTTTGGCCTTGTCTGTTTGGAAGGCGAATTTTGGAGGTGGTTACGCAAATTTTGAGGGGGTTGGTTATTTAATCCTTTTCCTATATGGAGCATATTTGTTATTCTGGTGTGCTGCCGGTTGGGGAATCTGGAAATTGATCGTATATTGCAAAAACCGCCGGCGGCGGTTTGAAAAACATTGACTGCGCAAAAAGCACCTGAAGGCGTGAGCCCTCAGGTGCTTTTTTATAAAGTGTTGTTTAAAGCGGCATAACCCAGCCAAACGGATCTGGACGGGTTCCCCACTGAATTCCGGTCAGCTCATCGTAAATTTTTTGCGTCAACTCACCGATTTGGAAGTTGTTAATCACATATTTTTCATCCTTGTAGCCTAACACGCCAACCGGAGATACAACGGCTGCCGTACCGGTACCGAATACTTCTTCCAGCTTACCGTTGTGAGCAGCATCCCGAATTTCGTCAATCGAGAGACGGCGCTCGGAAACCGGAACACCCCAATATTTCAAAAGCTCCACAGTAGATTTGCGCGTAATGCCCGGCAATACGCTTCCCGTCAGGGCGGGCGTAATGACTTCACCATTAATCTTAAAGAAGATGTTCATGGCGCCGACTTCTTCCACATATTTCTGTTCTACGCTATCGAGCCACAACACCTGCGAGTAGCCCTTTGCCTGTGCGTCCATCTGAGCTTTCAGTGACTGCGCATAGTTGGCAGCCGCCTTTGTTGCGCCGGTACCGCCCTTCGAAGCACGGGTATATTTGTCCTCGACATAAATCTTTACCGGTGCAAGCCCCTCTGCGTAATAGGCGCCGACAGGGGAGAGAATGATCACAAACTGATAGGTTGCGCTGGGATGCACGCCGACATGCGGCTCGGTCGCAAAGACGAAGGGCCGGATGTAAAGGGAAGTCTCCGGCTTCCGCGGCACCCAATCGGCATCTACGCGGACAAGCTCCCGCACAGCCTGCAACATATCGTCTTCGTTAATCAGCGGAATGCACAGACGGTCATTGGAAGAATTCAAACGGCGGCAGTTTTCCATCGGACGGAACAGAGAGATGGAACCATCGGCATGACGGTATGCCTTCATACCCTCAAATGCCTCCTGCGCATAATGGATACACATGGCCGCAGGATCCAGGACAATCGGCGCGTACGGAACGATTCGTGCGTCATGCCAGCCGTTCTCCTTATCATAGTCCATAATGAACATGTGATCGGTGTAATACTTGCCAAAACCAAGGCTGTTTTCATCGGGACGGGGCTTTGGATTTTTGGTCAATGTCACGGAAATTTTCATGGGTTTGGACCTTCTTTCTAAATTGTGTTTCAATCCTGATTTTTCTGGATTTCTTTCTCATGACGTTCCAGAAGTTGATGGATTCTCTGAGACGGCGAAAGAAGTCCGGAAATTGACATATCATGGTTTAAAATGTTGATAATATGTGCGATATACTTTGACATACTGACTTCCGTGTACCAGGGACGGGCCAAAAGTTCCGGCTCGCGATAAATCAAGTTGGTTGTAAAGACGCGATCAAAAAGTCCCTCTTCATAGGCACGGTCAAACTTTTCGTACCCGTCACAGAAAAGCCCGAAGGTAGAACAGATGAAGATGCGGCGCGCTTTGCGTTCTTTTAACTGTTGGATGACTTCAAATGTGGATTCGCCGGAAGAAATCATATCGTCTACCACAATTACGTCTTTGCCTTCCACATTATTGCCCAGGAAGACATGTGCGACGATAGGGTTTTTCCCCTCCACAACACGGCTGTAATCGCGGCGCTTATAGAACATACCGAGATCTAAGCCGAGAACAGACGTATAATAAATGCAACGGTTCATTGCGCCTTCGTCCGGGGAAATCACCATCATGTGGTCGCTGTCGATGCGAATGTCTGGCACCGTATTGACAAGTGCCTTGATCATCTGATAAGTCGGTTGAATATTTTCAAAACCGGACAGCGGGATGGCATTTGCAACCCGGGGATCATGCGCGTCAAACGTAATAATATTCTCCACACCCAGACGTTCCAGCTCCTGCAGGGCAATGGCGCAGTCCAGCGACTCCCGCATGGCACGCTTGTGCTGGCGCCCTTCATAAAGCATGGTCATGATGACCGTAATCCGGCGGGCTTTTCCACCGATTGCGCCGATGATGCGCTTTAAGTCCTGGAAATGGTCATCCGGAGACATCCGAACAGGTTCGCCGTAAAAATTATACTTCAAACCATGATTGAAAAGATCGGCAATGATAAATACGTCGTATCCGCGAACGGATTCATCAATCATCGCTTTGCCTTCTCCAGTTCCAAAACGCGGGCAATTGACAGCAACCTGAAACGTGTCCCGCATGTATCCGCCGGAAAGCGACTGCGGAATGGAATGGAGATCCCGGCGCCAATTTGTGATATAGTAGTCTACCTGAGCAGCCAACTCTTCGCTCCCAGGCATCGCAATGACGCCAAGCGCGCCAACTGGCATCGTGTACAGATCTTCATAGGCTTCAGCCATTTCAAACCTCCAAATAGTTCCGGCTTGTCTTACCGGACATTTTAAACTCTGCTTCTGGCGACTTGATTCTGATTTTCTGTTCCTATCATACCACAAAGCCCCCCTGCTTTCAATAAGCGCGCTATGCGAAATATCGCGAGAAATACCTGGATACAATGCCCTCCTTTTTTGTGGATTATGATGAATTCTAGTAAAAGTCATTTGGTTTCCGCCTCAAAAAATAGGATTTTTGCCAAAATTTCAGCGTGGGGGATGGATGGAAACTGCTTCCTACGCCAAAACATTTGGCTCTTGACAAGAAAAACGTATTCCTTTATAATATCGTTACATGATATCAAATAACGATATTAAAAGAGGAGCATCAATACATGCCAAAAAAAGCAATGGAGACGTTGACAGAATCCATGTTTTATGTCCTGATGGCATTTCAAAGGGGCCCGATGTGCGGGACTGATGTTGCAGAGTATGTGGAAAAAAGAACCAGAGGACGGCTGCGCATGGGTCCTGCGACCCTTTACACCATTTTGGGGAAATTTGAGAAGGAACAGTATATTCGGGAGATTGAAGTGGATGGACGCCGGAGGACATATTTAATTACGGAAAAAGGCGCGGGGGCCTACCACAGTGAATTACAGCGGTTGCAATTTTGCGTAGCGGACGCGCTTGCGGAACAAAAGCGGGAGGTGCTTGAACATGAATGAAAAACGGGTTCGCCGCGTATATCGGCTTCCGCCCTGTCCGGATTATGACATTGAGGGAATAGAAAGCTGGTTGGGCGATATGGCAGAAACCGGGCTCTTTTTAAGCCGTGACGGCTTCTTTCTCGGATTTGCTATTTTTGAAAGAGGAGAGGCGCGCCAGGTACGCTATCGTTTGGATGTTGCTCCACGAAAAACAGGATGGCTTTCTGATGATACGGGGCCCGATGAAGAAGAGCGGAATCTGGGTGCCTCTTTTGGTTGGGAATATGTTGCTTCCTTTGGACAATTTTATATTTATCGCACGGAAGACGCAAATGCCCGCGAATTGCATACTGACCCACAGGTTCAGGCGCTGGCGATCAATCAAATTCGCCGCCGTGAGCGGGGGAGTGTGGTGACGAGCCTTCTTTTTTGGCTGGTGTGGCCGTTCATCTATTTAAACGGCACCTGGCTCCTTGTCATGTTTGAAGCGGGAACCTGGTTTGTCCTTATAGCTTTGTTCCTGCTGCTCTGGGCCTGTGCGGGGGCTGTTGCGCGCGCTGTCCATTTTCGGCGGATGCGAAAGAAATTACTGCGCGGTGAAGCGCTCGACCACGGGAAAAAGTGGCGCCGGCGCGCTGTACGCCATCGAATCAGCAGTATCCTTTCTGTGGTTTGTTGTCTTGCGTGGATCCTTGCCCTGCTCTGTCTGTGGGCAGAAGATCTGGAGGATGCCGGCAAAATTCCGCTGGAAACATATACTGGAGATCTGCCGTTTGCCACAATTGCCGATTTAATTCCGGAAGGCCGCTATGCGCTTGACGATATCGGATTCTCCAATACCGTGGAGTTTGGAAGTGATTGGTTGGCGCCTTCGATCATCCACTGGGCGGAAATTGCAACCGTCACCCTCCCGGATGGCAGAGTATTTTCCGGCGGTCTGTACGTAGATTATTATGAAACGGCGTCGCCATGGCTTGCACGTGAAGCGGCAAGGGAGCTTACGCGTGCGGCGCGCCACAGCAAATATTTCAGTGAGTTGGAAACGCCGGAACTCGACGTTTCGTACGCGCAGGCCTATTCGGATATGTTTCCAAAACTGATTCTCCAAGAGGGGAATCTTGTGGTGCAGATAGAATTTTATCAAACTTCAGAAGCATATGAACTCCCTCTTGCTGAGTGGACCCAGCGTATGGTGGAATCTCTTTTCTGAAAAAAACCGCACGGGGTTAATCCCGTGCGGTTTTGCACATTCTTCTGAAAGACGCGTTGGTTTAAAAGGCTCTCTACACGGTGAAATTCCGATAGAGCCCAATAACCTTCCCCAAAATCTGTGCCTTATCAGCAGGAATGGGAGAATAGGCATTGTTTTCCGGAAGGAGCCAAACTTCACCATCTTGATGATACAGACGTTTTACGGTAGCCTCTTCTCCCAGAAGGGCAACAACAATTTCCCGGTGCTCCGCCGAATCCTGGCGGCGAATCACAATAATATCTCCGTCCAAAATTCCTGCGCCGATCATGGAATCTCCTCGCACGCGCAATGCGAAAAAATCCCCGGAACTGTGTCCTGCGTCAAATGGCAGATATCCTTCAATATCCTCCACGGCCAAAATCGGCATACCTGCTGTAACCTGTCCCAGAATGGGAATCGAGCGCCAGCTTCCCTCGGCGGGTTCGCTGCCTGCCATGCGAATTGCGCGCATTTTGTGCCCGTCCCGCGTAATATATCCCGCACGGTCCAATGCTTTCAGATGCGCGTGTACGGTGGAAGGAGAGCGCAGGCCTACTGCCTCACCAATTTCACGTACGGAGGGAGGAAACCCATGTTTCCGTGTGAAGTCCTGAAGGTATTCAAATATTTCAAGCTGTTTTTCCGAGAGCTTAACTGGAGCCATAATACGCCTCCTTTTGAATTTGGAGTACGGGAAACGGACGCTATGCTACCGTTGCACATTTAGTATAGCACAGTTTTCCGGAAAAAGCAAACATTTGTTCACAAGGAATTCCCAAACTTCCACAAAAAAAGCCAATCACCCGTTGACAGAGGAAAAACTATGTATTATGATAAGAGCGATATGAGGCGCAAAGTTTAGGAGGATGTGCATGATATTCGAAAAAGTAGCCGGCATACTTGCCAGCCAACTCGGCGCAGATGAAAATATGATTGAGGAAACGACAGACATCGTCAGCGATCTGGGAGCAGATTCTTTGGATGTAGTCACGCTTCTGATGTGTATTGAAGATGAATTTGGTGTTACGGTCAGCGACGAAGAGGCGCAGGAACTTCGCCAGGTTGGCGACATCGTTGCCTATATTGAAGCCCACATGTAAAAAATGATTGCAGAAGGCGCGGCATTGCGTCTGTGCGAAAGGACCAGGGAAATATCCTGGTCCTTTCTTTATTATTTGACTTGATAGTTTTGAACACAGTACTCCAAAAAGAAATTAATCAGCTCGTTTCGGGAGCGATTACTCTCTTTTGCAATCTGATCCAAGGCAAGAACTGTTTCATCTTTGACCCGGATGGAAAACGTTTTGTGGGCATCTTCTCCTTTTAAATCCGGTTTTTTCGGCACAATAATCTTTTTATCCTCCATAATACTCACCAATGAACAGTATAGCTTGACATGTGATGAAATAATATGTTATATTAAATCATACCAATCATGTTATATAATATGTTATAAATTTTAACTAGAAAAAAAGACTGTGATATTTGTCACAGTCTCATTTTAATTTTTTAGGATAGGGTTTTTTGACGTCTGTCAATCCCAACAGGTAGTCTGTACTGACACCATAGTATTGGGCGATTTCCATCAATACGTCAAGCGGTACGTTTCGAACGCCCATTTCATAATTTCCATACGTACGAGTAGGGATTCCAAGGGCAGCCGCAACGTCTTCCTGTCTTAAATCCTGATCTTCTCGTAAATCTCGAAGACGCTTACATATCATGCTCTTTCCACCGTCCCAATTTATTATATAGGTTATCCGATATGGGGTTGACATATCTCCCAAAATGAGAGATAATTTTGTTAATTTCGGTGGAAATTTGTCCCTTTTAAAAGCAATTAGCGGGATTTCGACAAAATTTTCTATTTTTTTCACAACTTATTTCCGGAATTTATTTCCGGCGCAGAATAAAGGGGAATGCCTGTATGGAGAGTAAAGATCGGCCATTGGATCAAAACGCTGTCATTCGGGAAAATATTCGGAATTTGCGTATTTCCAGAGGATGGAATGTCTTACAGGTGGCGGACCGGACCGGCATTCCGGTTGAAGCGTTAATTGAAATTGAAGAAGGTGCGGATTGCCGGCTGGAGTATTTGGGCAAACTCTGCGATCTGTTTGAACTATCCATGATCGACATGTTTCAACCGGTGAAAGTGTTTCGGATAGGTCCCTGAAAATTTGTTGGCATTTTTTGTAAAGAAAACCCGGCCTTTGTACAAAATCGTACAGAGGTCGGGTTTTCAAAATTTCTTGAAAAATATGACTTAAAAGACGAAGGCTTATTCTTCTTCGTTTCTTTTTCCTTCTGTATCGCAATAAATGCAACGATAAATTCCCTGTTCCCGATTTGCCAAGCGGAAAATATGGGGAATTTCTCGTTCCGCTGTGACGATACAGCGTGGATTTTTACAAAAAATCACATTTTCGACCTGCTCCGGTAATTCCAGATGCCGTTTTTCCACCAACACGCCGTCCCGGATAATATTGACTGTCGCACCAGGATCAATGTAACCCAGCATGTCGAGATCAACGCTCAGTTCCTCATCGATTTTGATAATATCTTTGCGGCCCATCTTTTCACTGGGAGCGTTTTTAATGATGGCAACGGAACATTTCAAACGGTCCAGGTGCAGCAGGTTATAAAGTTCCATACTGCGTCCAGCCCGGATATGGTCGATGACGATTCCGTTTTTAATCGAATCAATAATCATTTACGACACCTCCAGCAGCATGAGGATCAGCGCCATACGCATGTACTTCCCGTAAAGCGCCTGCTTGAAATAACAGGCCCGCGGATCGTCGTCCACAGAACCGGCAATTTCGCCGACGCGCGGCAGGGGATGCAGAATGGCAAGATCCTGCTTTGCTGTGAGAAGTTTTTCCGGAGTTAGAATATAGCTGTCTTTCAGGCGGATGTAGTCCGCTTCGTTAAAGAAACGCTCGCGCTGTACGCGTGTCATATAAAGGATATCCAATTCCGGCATAACTTCTTCCAAATCTTCCGTCTCATAAAAAGAAAATCCGCCGCGCTGCAACACATCTTCCTTGATATAGTCAGGCAGCACAAGTTCTTCCGGAGAAATCAGGACAAACCGCACGTTTTCATACCGCGATAACGCACTGATGAGGGAGTGTACGGTCCGTCCAAATTTTAAGTCCCCGCAGAGACCGACCGTCAGATCTGAAAAACGGCCTTTTTCCCGGTGGATGGTCAGAAGATCGGCGAGCGTTTGCGTAGGGTGATTGTGACCGCCATCGCCCGCATTAATGACGGGAACGCCGGATTTCATGGAGGCAACAAGCGGTGCGCCTTCTTTTGGATGCCGCATCGCGATGATGTCTGCATAACAGCTGACGACACGCACGGTGTCCGCAATGCTCTCTCCCTTGGAAGCGGAGCTTGACGCCGCCTCGGAAAATCCGATGACATGGCCGCCCAGTTCATACATCGCGGCTTCAAAACTCAGGCGTGTGCGGGTAGAAGGTTCAAAGAAAAGGGTCGCAAGCTTTTTTCCATGACATTTTTCCGCATATTTTTCGGGGTTTTGAATGATATCGTCCGCTGTGCGAATCAAAGATGCAATTTCATCTTTTGAAAGATCTAAAATATCGATCAGACTTCTCATTTTGCGGCTCCGATCCAGCTCTCATCGGAAGGATTATCACGGAAGGCCAAAAGACGCGCAATATCGGACTGCGTAATATATCCTTTTTCTGCTGCAACTTCGGCAATGGCGTCGAAATCGGTCAGACTGTGGTTTTCCACCTGCGCCGCAGCCAGCCGTTCCAGACCTTTTTTCATTCCATAGGTAAAAATACTCACGATTCCCAGTACTTCCGCGCCTGCTTCCCGCAGGACGTTTACGACTTCAATGACGCTGCCGCCAGTGGAGATCAAATCTTCGATGACAACGACCTTTTGTCCGGGCAACAGTTTGCCCTCAATCTGGTTTCCGCGGCCATGATCTTTTGCGGAAGAACGAACATATCCCATGGGAAGTCCCAGAATATGCCCGGCAATTGCTGCGTGGGCAATACCGGCTGTACTGGTACCCATTAAAACTTCGCAGGCAGGATACAGTGTGCGAACCGTATCGGCAATAGCCTGTTCCACAATGTTACGGGCCTCCGGCGCGGTCAAGATTAAACGGTTGTCGCAATAAACCGGACTTTTGATGCCGCTGGCCCAAGTAAACGGTTCCTGCGGGCGCAGGAATACTGCGCCAATGGACAAAAGTTGTTCTGCAATTTTCTTTTTCATGGGACTGTCCTCCTTTTAACCCAGAAATTCCTGAACGCAGCGGCGATAGGCGGCGACAGGGTCTTCCGCCCGTGTGATGGGGCGTCCTACTACGATGAAGTCAGAACCAAGCGTTTTGGCGCGTGCCGGTGTGGCGATACGAGCCTGGTCACCGGCCTCGCCGTCGGCAAACCGGACGCCCGGCGTGACGGTTAAGAAGTCTGCGCCGCAGGCTTCTTTGACCCGGGAAGCTTCCAGCGGCGAACAGACGACGCCGTCAAGGCCGGCTTTTTTTGCGTTGCGTGCGTAGTGCGTAACCACTTCTTCGATGGGACGCGCAATGAGCAGGTCTTCGCGCATACGCTCCTCGCTTGTAGAGGTAAGCTGTGTGACGGCGATCAAAAGCGGCCTGGTTCCATCAGGACGCCGTAAGCCCTCCAAAGCCGCCTCCATCATGGCGACGGTACCGCCCGCGTGCAGATTGCACATGTCAATGTCGAGTGAAGACAGGACCGCCATGGCGCTTTTGACGGTGTTTGGGATGTCATGCAGCTTTAAGTCGAGGAATATTTTATGTCCCCGCGCTTTCAGTTCCCGGACAATGGCAGGACCCTCAGCGTAAAAAAGTTCCATGCCGATCTTTAAATAGGGCTTTTCCTCCGTAAAACGGTCCAGAAAAGCAAGCGTTTCTTCCCGATTTTTAAAATCACAGGCAATAATAACGTCGCGGCTCATCGGTGTGCACCTCCAATAATTTCTTTCAGGCTGTGGATGCCGAGCGATTCCATCACGCGCGGCAGGTCTTCTATGATATCGCGGCAGGCGTAGGGATTGACCAGGTTTGCCGCACCTACCTGTACGGCGGTAGCGCCGGCCAGCATCATTTCCACGACATCCCGGGCGGAAGAGACGCCGCCCATCCCCATGATGGGAATGGAGACGGCTTCTGCGACCTGATAGACCATCCGTACGGCGACAGGGAAGATCGCACGGCCGGAAAAACCTCCCATCTTGTTTGCAATCACGGGACGGCGTGTGCGCAGGTCAATGCGCATGCCAAGCAGCGTATTGATCAGGCTGATGCCGTCTGCACCCGCTTTTTCACAGGCAACGGCAATGGAAACAATGTCCGTGACATTGGGGGAAAGTTTGATATAAATCGGTTTTCGGGTAACCTTGCGCACTTCACGCGTAACAAGTGCGGCGGACTCCGGCGAGACGCCGAAGCTCATGCCGCCGTTATGGACATTGGGGCAACTGACGTTGACCTCAATCAGTCCCACACATTCCTCCTGGTCAATTTTGGCGCAGCACTCGACATATTCATCGATTGAGAAGCCGGAAATATTGGCAATTACAGGTTTGTGGAAAACTTTCCGCATACGTGGAAGCTCCTGGGAAATGACGGCGTCAATCCCCGGATTTTGCAATCCAACAGAATTAATCATTCCGGCTGGACATTCGGCAATGCGCGGCAGAGGATTGCCGTAACGTGCTTCTCGCGTTGTACCCTTGAAGGAAAAAGAACCGAGCAGGTTGATGTCATAGAGCTCGGCAAATTCATAACCGTAGCCAAACGTGCCGCTTGCGGGAATGACGGGATTATCCAGCGTCAGGCCGCTTAATTGGACGCGGGTATCTACCATACGATTTCCTCCTTTTCAAGCACAGGACCATCGCGGCAGATGCGCTTATAGCCGTATTTTGTTTTACAGCTGCACCCCATGCAGGCGCCGAAACCGCATCCCATACGCGCTTCGAAGCTGTATTGGCCGGAGACGTTTGTGGCGTCATAAAGTGCATGGAGCATGGGCTCCGGCCCACAGGTATATACATAGTCGTAGGGAAGTTCGTTTTCGCGCAGTGCGTCTGTAACAAATCCGCGCACACCGGCGCTGCCGTCAGCGGTGGCGACTGTAACCGGGATGCCCATTGCCTGAAAGTCCGCCACGAGGAAGAGGTCCGAAGCTGTATTAAAGCCCAGAATAACGTGCGGGGCTTTCCCGGCGCCGCACAGTTCCCGCGTAAGACGGTAGAGCGGCGGGGCACCGACGCCGCCCCCTACGACAAGCGGATGCACGCCTGATTTTGTAACGTCAAAGCCGTTGCCGAGCCCTGTCAAAACATCGAGCGTTTCACCGGGAATCATGGCGCTCATACGGCGCGTCCCTTCTCCCACAACCTTATAGTAGATCCATACGCCCTTTTCGTCGTAATCCGCAACGGAAATGGGACGGCGCAGAAAGAGCCCGTCCAGAGCGATGTTGAGGAACTGCCCGGGACGCGAGAATGCGGCGGTGTTGCCCGCAAGCCGCATTTTGAAAACGTCCCGCGCCACCGGTCGATTCTCGGTGATGGTATAAAATTCACGGATATTCATGTGCTTCCTCCTTATGCGTTGATGGGAGCAATAGAAAGCGTGATTTCTTCCAAAACATCCAGCAGTACACGCACGGTGTCCAGTGAAGTGAAAATGGTAACGTTGTTTTCTACAGCACAGCGACGAATTTCAAACCCGTCGGACATGGTGTCCAGCGAGGTGATATCGCGTGTGTTGATGACATAACTGACATGTCCCTGACGAATAGACCGCAGGATCTCGTCGCTGCCTTCGCTGATCTTTGCCTTGACACGGGTGCGAATCCCGTGACTCTTTAAGAACATCGCCGTTCCGTGCGTGGCTTCAATGTTAAAGCCGAGATCATAAAACCGCCGGATCAGCGGAAGCGCCTCTTCCTTATCGGCGTCTGCGATGGTGACAAAAATGGTGCCGTAATTCGACAGATGCATACCGGAGGACTGCAGCGCTTTGTAAAGCGCACGAGTGAGCTTTTTGTCATAACCAATGGCCTCGCCGGTGGATTTCATTTCCGGAGAGAGCGTAGCGTCCAGTCCGCGTAATTTGGAGAAGGAAAATGCCGGAGCTTTTACATACCACTTTTCTTTTTCCTTCGGGTAAATTTCCGTAATTCCCTGTTCGCGCAGGCTGTGCCCCAGGATGCAAAGCGTTGCAATATCCGCAAGAGAATAGCCGGTTGCTTTGGAAATAAACGGAACGGTACGCGAAGAACGGGGGTTGACTTCGATGATATACACATCTTCATGAGGGTCTACGATAAATTGGACGTTATAAAGTCCAATGATGCCAATGGCCAACCCAAGTTTTTTCATGTAATCCAGTAACCGCTCCTTGACGCGGTCTGAAATGGAAAACGGCGGATAGACGCTGATGGAGTCTCCGGAGTGGACGCCGGTACGCTCGACGTGTTCCATGATCCCCGGGACAAAGACGTCTGTCCCGTCACATACGGCGTCGACCTCCACTTCCTTGCCGACAATGTATTTGTCCACCAAAACCGGCTGGTCTTCATCCAGTTCTACGGCGTTTTTCAAATAAACGCGCAGCGTTTCTTCGTTGGAGACAATCTGCATGGCCCGTCCTCCCAAGACATAACTGGGACGCACGAGCACAGGATAGCCGATATCTGCTGCGGCGCGAACGCCATCTTCAATATTGGTTACGGCATGTCCTTTCGGCTGAGGAATGCCGAGGCTTGTGACGATTTTTTCAAAGGAATCGCGGTTTTCCGCCTTTTCAATGGCGTCGACATCCGTACCGATGAGACGGACGCCGCGTGCGGCAAGCGGGCCTGCAAGGTTGATGGCCGTTTGGCCGCCGAGTGAGGCAATGACGCCGTAGGGCTTTTCAAGGCGGATGATGTTCATGACATCTTCAACGGTAAGCGGTTCAAAATACAGCTTATCGCTTGTTGTGTAGTCCGTCGAGACCGTTTCGGGGTTATTGTTGATGATAATGGCTTCGTACCCGGCCTGCTTGATGGTCTTTACCGCATGAACGGTGGAATAGTCGAACTCCACGCCCTGTCCAATGCGGATTGGCCCGGAACCGAGCACGATAATCTTCCGGCGATCGCTTACGATGGACTCATTTTGAAGCTCGTAAGTGGAATAAAAATAGGGGATATAGCTGTCGAACTCGCTGGCGCAGCTGTCAATCATTTTATAAACTGGGAAGAGGTCCAGGCGTTCGCGCATATCGTAGATATCCTGCTCGCGGCAATTCCAGAGTTTTGCGATGTAACGGTCGCAGAAGCCCATGCGTTTTGCCTCGTGGAGCGTGTCGGGATTACCGGGATGCGCGGCAAGTTCTTTTTCAAAGTCCACAATGTGTTTGAATTTTTCAAGGAACAGCATATCGATCTGCGTCGCATTACAGATCAGACTGAGATCCGTGCCGAGACGGATGAGCTGAGCGATGGCAAAAATGCGGTCGTCTGTTCCGATTTTGATATAATTCAGCAGGTCTGCCTCCGGAACGTCGTCAAATTTGGCGAGATAGAGGTGAGAAACGCCGGTTTCCAGCGAACGGATTGCCTTTAAGAGGCTTTCTTCAATGGTACGGCCGACACTCATGACTTCACCGGTCGCTTTCATCTGTGTGGAAAGGCTGCGGGAGGCGTCAGAGAATTTATCAAAGGGGAATCGCGCCATTTTGGTGACTACATAGTCCAGCGTTGGTTCAAAGGAAGCAG
>CALWBW010000028.1 GCA_944376195.1 uncultured Clostridia bacterium
GTATTTCTTTGACGCTGACGATGATCCTGCAGTCCCTTCGTAAGGTAACCATTCCGCTGATTACGTCGATCATCAGCTTTTTCGTCAATATTCTTTGTAATTACATTTTTATTTTTGGTAAATTGGGTTTTCCGGAGATGCAGATTGCCGGTGCGGCGCTGGGTACGGTTTGCGCCCGTGTCATCGAGGTTTTGGTGATCGGTGGCTATTTCTTTGCGGTGGAGAAGGATATCGGCTACCGGATCCGTGACTTCTTCCGTCCGTGCGGCGACCTTTTGTCACGTTATCTGAAATATAGCTTCCCCGTAATCTGTTCGGACGGCCTTCTGGCTATCGGAAATTCCATGGTTTCTATTATCATTGGCCATATCAGCACGGAATTTGTCGCGGCCAATGCGATTATTTCCACTATTGTGCGTTTGAGCACGGTCTTTACGCAGGGTCTTGGGCAGGCGTCTTCGACCATTACGGGCAATACATTGGGCGAAGGCGATCGGGAGAAGACCTACCGCCAGGGCGTGACGATGGTGGCGCTCAGCGTGATTATCGGTGTGTTTGCGGGCGGCATCATTCTGCTGATGGCACCGTGGATCATCGGTATGTACGAGATCACCGAAGTGACCGGAGCAGTTGCCTGGGAACTTATGTATGCGGTTGCCATTATGGTGGTATTCCAGTCCATGCAGAGCGTTTTGACCAAGGGAATTTTGCGTGGCGGCGGCGATACGAAGTTCTGCATGTTCGCGGACGCAGCGTTTTTATGGATTGTCTCGATTCCGGTCGGCGCATTGTGCGGGTTGGTGTTGCATGCGGATCCGTTTGTAATTTATATTTCTTTGAAATTGGACTGGGCAATCAAGTCGTTGGTTTGCCTGGGGCGCGTAAAGAGCCGAAAATGGATGCGGCGTGTGTAAAAAACACGACAAAGAAGCCTCTGCAATTTCGATTGCAGAGGCTTCTTTTAGATTTCCATACTATGCCTGAAAAGGGCGGGAGCAGACGCCACGCGTCTACCGAAACAGGAGTTTCATAAACTCCCGGATACTTTTGCGCCATACCGTCCACTCATGAAGGCCCGGACATTCGAAGTAGGCGCAGGCAACCCCGGACGCTTTTAAATATGCCACGTTTTCCTGAATCTGTTGATAAATGCGCTCTTCCTCCGTACCAACGGACAAGAAGAAACAACGTGTTCCTTCCCGGAAAGCCGCGTTCTGCGCGATGATGGCGCGGCAGTCACACCAGCCGTACCAGCGCTGGTCAAAAGAACCGGAGAGCATTCCGACATAGGCAAACATCCCGGGATGGTTGCAGGCGGTCTGCGCGCTGTGATAGGAACCCATGGAGAGACCACAGATGGCGCGGGAGGCTGGTTCCGGAATGACACGGTACCGCTCTTCAATCAGCGGGATGCAGTCCTGCGTCAAAAGCCGGTCAAAATCGCCCGCGAGGAATTCGTCGGGATGATCGTAGTCGATATCATAGAGACAGGTCATCACGATAATCATTTCTTCGCAGAGACCGTCCGCAATTAAATTATCCGCAATATAGTTGATTTTCCCCTGCCAAATCCATCCGGTTTCATTTTCTCCGCCGCCGTGGTGGAGATAGAGCACCGGGTAGCGGCGTGCAGGTTCCGTCCGGTAAGAGGGCGGCGTATAAATCCAGGCAGCCTGCATCATACCGGTCTTTGAGGACGGATAAAGTTCCATGTGAATGGTTCCGTGCGGAACATCGCGGCAGAGCCAGGTGTCGTCATGGGGGTCGAATACCTCAAAGTAGTTGATGGCCTCGTGACAGCCATATCCGTATGGCGCCTGCGGGTTGGTAACACAGTTGCCGTCTACATAATAGTGGTGATAGTGGAATCCGGGCTGTACATGCGGGACCGTAACACTCCAGTCGCCGTTTTCCCCGCGTTCCAGAGGAATCCGGCGGTTCCCGTATTCCCCGCCCAGCTCGGCAACTTCAACCGTGTGGGCGTTCGGCGCGTAGTAATGGAATGTGACGTTGCCGTCGCGGTCCGCCTGTACGCCGCGTGGTGCAGGGTAATGTTTGGGCCCGCCGCCTTCCAGACGCATGGACATATAGGCCGGGTTAAAAAACAGCGCGTGAGATTCCAAGGCAGGGTTTACCGGTTTCCATGGCTTTTCCATAAAACACACCCCTTTTATCTGAAAATCATTTGCAGGAAGCGATAGAAGGTATATTGCCAGACTGCGTAGTTGTGCCCGCCGCCCTCAATGAATTCGGGTTCGTAGTTTTTGCCCTTTTCAATTTTGTGGCAGGCCGGCAGATAACGGTCGAGGACCTCCACATCACGGGAAAACGTGCGGAAACAGGCGGGATCTTCCGTACCGCAGGCAAGATAAAAGCGTTTGAGATCATAGGAACTGCCTTCTATCACTGCCAGCGCCTTTTCTACGGAGAACGTCATGCCGTTCCCGCCGTTAAAAGAGCAACTGAAGGCACCATACCACGCGAATAGATCGTAAAGCTCGCCGATGCCCATTTGCGTTGTCTGAAAACCACCCATGGACAAGCCGCAAATCGCACGCAATTCCCGCGTTTTTCCAACAGAAAAGCGTTTTTCAATGAAGGGAATCAAGTCATGCCGCAGATCCGGAGCAAAATGGTAAAAGGACGTCCACGTTCCGTTTCGGTTCGACTGGTTGACATCGGATCTTGTGTTGGGAAAGACCAGGATGCAGGGCTCTGTTTTGCCGTCCCGGATCAGATTTTCCAGAACGGAGGTGGGGTTGGGATCATCTTCGCTCAGCCAGTCATAGAAGTCATCACCGCCGCCGCCATGCAGGACATAGACGACGGGATAAGTATGAGTGGCGTTGTATCCGTGCGGCAGATAGACACGCACGGATTTCATATAAGGTTCCTGATAAGTGGGAAGCTCCGGATTATAAACCCGGGTGGGATAAGAGAGCTGCACGACTTCCCCATATGTTTCCGCGGGAGCCCGATAGATTTCCGGTATTGTCAGCATAGTACCCCTTTCTGTTATTCCGCAAGGCAGGCGTACGCTGTCTCGCGAACTTTGTGGTGATGGTAAAGCTCCTGATTCGGCGACATATTGTGCATATAGGCGATAGAAACATGGCTGACGGGATCAGCTTCGCACCAGGTTCCCATACCGCCTGTCCAGCCGAACGATCCCACATGCCCGCAGGCTTCGCCCGGGCAACGCCCCAGAAGGGTCCGCACTCCGTAGCCATATCCGTACCCCGCGTTGTAGCCGCCGTTTTCTGTTTGGAATTCCTCGAGCGCGGCGTCGGAAAGGCAATTGGTGCGCATAAAGGCAAGCGTTTCTTCCTGGATCAGGCGTTTTCCCTGATACACGCCGCCGCATGCCCACATCTGCAAAAATTTAGAGAAATCCCGTACATTTGTCATGATCGAGGGTTTTCCGTCTTCATTTTCCTCGCCGGGACGCTGTGAACGGTCAAAAGAATCCGGGAATACCTGGAACCCTGCGTCTGTTACGCGATAGGCGCGTACAAGCCGGGACTCCAGATCATCACGGAACAGCGTATCGGTATCGCGCATGTCGAGCGGTTCAAAAATAAACCGCCGCATGGCTTGATAGAGCGGCATGCCGGTGAGTTCCTCCACAATGCCGCCGATCAGTTCGCTGCCGAACCCATACATCCAATGCGTACCGGGATCAAACGCAACAGGAACCGGTGCAATGGCGCGGATGGCTTCCCGTACCCGGTAATGTCCCTTTGCCCAGACTGGCTCCATAGCCCGGCTCATGGCCAGCAGCACGGGATTTTTGCAGTCCGGAGCGGCGGGAGCAAAGCAATAGGGTAAACCACAGGACATAATGGTTGCATCACGAACAGTGATGGGGCGGGAAAGTGGTTCTTCCCGCAAACTGCCGTCTGAATTTTGTACGTATTTGGTCTTGTTGGCCCACTCCGGGAAGAAATCGGAGAGCGGCTGCTCCATACGGATTTTCCCCTGCTCATAGAGCATCATGAGAATCGTATAGGTGACAAGCTTTGTCATGGAAGCCTGCCGGTAAAGAGAGCCCGGTGTGACGGGAAGCTGCTGTGCGAGATCGGCATAACCGTAATACCCCTCATAGAGAAGTTCCCCGTCTTTTGCAACGGCGCAGGCACAGCCGGGAACGCTCTTTTCCGCGAATTCCTGTAATACCGCGTCAAGCCTTTTAAAATCAGCCATGAAAGCCCTCCTTTATTCCAGACAGCCGTAAGCCGTTGCGCGCATACGCAGATGATGGTATTCTTCCAGATTGGGCTGGAGGTTGTGCATATAGACAATGGAGACGCCCTCCTCCGGATCGGCCTCCGCCCAGGTGCCGGAACCGCCCGTCCAGCCGAAGGCGCCAAGCGAACCGTTGTGATGACCGGCGTATTTGTCCAGCAGTGTCCGCACGCCGTATCCATATCCATAACCGGCGAGATAGGAATTGGTAAAATCGCGGGCGATCAGTTCATCCGACAGGGTGTTGGTACGCATAAGGTCGATTGTTTTGCGCCCCATGATACGCTCGCCCTGGTAAACACCGCCGTTTGCCAGCATCTGCATGAGTTTTGTGTAATCCCAGCAGTTCGTGATGACGCGGGCAAATCCCGGTACGGTACCAAGCGGACCGACCATGGCGGCTTCCATATGCGCCGGCGCCGTATAAAGCGCGCCTTCGTCTCCCAGGTTTTTGTCTTTGGCAAGGAAATAGTTCTTAACAAGCCGCTTTTCCAAATCGCCAAAGGTAAAGTTTGCGGAGCTGGACATTCCCAGCGGGTCAAAGAGCGTTTCCTTGATCACAAGTTCCGCCGGCTTCCCACCGATAACTTCCAAAAGCCCCGCCGTGAGTTCGCTTGCAAATCCATATAACCACGCGGTGCCCGGCTCAAAGGCCAGCGGCACTTCCGCCGTCGCGCGGATTTGTTCGCGCAGGGTGTAGTATCCCTTTGCGCGCAGGGGCTCCATAACTTTTGCCATGGCCTCGGCCGTGGGATGCCGTACCGGCGTAAAGCCCATGATCATTTGATAGGGCAGGCCGCAGGTCATGTTCATGATATTTTTAATGGTAATGGGATGATCGACAGGGACAATGTCCACCTCACCGTCGGGACGGGTGACGACTTTGGTGGAATGCCGGTATTCGGGGAAATACTCATACAACGGATCGCTCATGAGGAATTTTCCCTGTTCATAGAGAATCATGGCGGTGGTATACATCGCGACTTTGGTCAAAGACGCCTGACGGAATACATTGTCGCGCGTCAGCGCCACACGGTTTTCCACGTCAGAGTATCCGAAATAATTTTCATATAAAATATCGCCCTTTTTGGCAACGATACAGCCGCAGCCCGGCAGGCCGTCGTCTACATATTTCTGAAGCAGCGCGTTAAGATGCTTGAAATCAGACATGTGTTCCCTCCTTAATCAATCAGGCCGTAGGCGACAGTACGCATACGCAGATGGTAATACTGCTCCTCGTTCGGCATCATGTTGTGCATGTAAACAATCGATACGCCGTCTGTCGGGTCCGCCTCGCACCAGGTGCCGAAACCGCCTGTCCAGCCAAACGCGCCGACAGAACCGTTATGGTTGCCCTTTTCCGGGTCCACCAGCGTCCGTACGCCGTAACCGTAGCCATATCCGGCGTTATAGAGATCGGTGAAAAGATGGGGGAGTCCGTTTGCACGCATCATGTCAATGGTCTTGCGTCCCATGATCCGGCGTCCCTCATACACGCCGCCGCAAGCCAGCATCTGCATCAGTTTGGTAAAGTCGCGAACATTGGAAAAGAGCCGCGCCCAACCGGTTTCATGCTCCGGACCGGGCAGATGCTTGAGGTCCAGCGCGTTGGTCCCCGCAGTCAGCGTACCGTCCGGCGCCTTGTTATAGAGTTTTACCATGCGTGATTCAATATCGCCGAAGAAATGCGAACGGGTGTCCGTCATACCAAGGGGATCAAAGAGCAGTTCCTGGAATACGTCGTCAATGGATTTGCCGCACACAGCCTCGATGATACCGGCGGCCAGTTCGCTTGAGAAACCGTAAATCCACTCGGTGCCGGGTTCACAGGCTAAGACCGCCTTGGAAATGGCGGCAATCTGTTCACGATTGGTATAATGCCCTTTTTCCCACAGCGGTTTCATGGCCTCCTGCATGGATTGCAGCGTACGGTTTTCCGTCGGTGCGTCATTGTGGCAATAGGGCAAGCCGCATTTCATGGAAAGTACATCGCTTACCGTGATGGGACCGTCTGTCGGAACAGCGTTGACATATCCGTTTGGATTTTTGACGTATTTCTTCATATGCCGCCATTCCGGGAAAAAGTTGTAGATCGGGTCGGTCAAAAGGAATTTTCCCCGCTCGTACAGCATCATCATTGTGACATAAAGCGGGATTTTTGACATGGAAGCCTGGCGGAAAATGGAACGCTCAGTGACCGGCGTTTTGGCTTCCATATCTGCGTAGCCAAAATAGCCTT
The DNA here is from genome assembly GCA_944376195.1 of uncultured Clostridia bacterium. GTDB lineage: Bacteria > Bacillota > Clostridia > Oscillospirales > QAMX01 > Allobutyricicoccus. The sequence goes on from CALWBW010000028.1 coordinate 6,485, forward strand.
CATAAAGCGTTTTGCCCCGTTGGGCAATTTGCAGGGAACAGCCTGGAAGCCCACCGTCTACGAACCCCTGCAAAAGGCGGTCAAGGTCTTTGATAGTTGACATAATACCCTCCAATCTTGATCGTACCATATGCGTGACGCTGCCGGATATTAAAAAGACGGACAGCGGTATGTTCCGCACAGGCGCATTATTAGCATTCTAATTATCAGTATAGCGGGATCCTGCGCGATGTCAAGGTTTGTGAGAGCGTGAAGCAGGCAAAGTGACAAATTTGACTTTATCTTCCGAGTTTTTTTAAATGACGTCGGAAGAATGCCGAGCTTCTTATAAAAAATAAGAGGGACCCCGTATAGACGCGGAGTCCCTCAAAATAAGGACAAGGTTTACTTACCGGCGACCATCAGGCCGGAGATCAGGATGGAGGGCATGCCCAGCATGGAAGAACCGGGCGGCGTAAATTTCAGATCGGAACCGACTGTCTCAATTTCCTTTAAGAGAGTCAGGAAAGAACCGGCAATCGTGATTTGGTCTACAGGACGTACGATTTCGCTGTTTTCCACCAAAAATCCTTTGGAAAGCAGGGAAAAGTCACCCGTTACGGCATTGACGCCTGCATGGAGGCCCGACACTTCAGTGATGATCAGACCGGTTCCCAGTTTCCGTTTCAGGGTCTCAAAATCATCTTCGCCGGAGGTCATGTAGAAATTGGACGGAGCAATCCCGACAGGCGAGGCGGCAGACGGACGGTCCGCATTGGAAGTAGAGGCGCAGCCGGCCTTTTTCGCCGTCTTTAAATTGTGCAATAACGTACGGAAGACACCGTTTTCCACCACAGTTTTGGAAACGGAAGGCGTTCCCTCGTCGTCGAACGCGCGGGGATTGGCAGGATAGAGCGGGTCATCGCAGAGCGTCACGGCGGCGCTTGCGATGTTCTCTCCTTCGCGGCCGGCGAGCGGGCTTAAGCCCTTTTGCGCATTATCTGCAGAAAACATGGGCATGAACGCTTCAAAAAAGTCAACTGCCGCAATATTTTTAAACAGCACACGGTAATTCCCGGAATGAACAGGCGCAGCGCCGAGCTGCGACAATCCATCCTGCACGGCTTCCTCCGCCAAAGACGCTGTGTCCAGGATATCGCGGCCCGTACGGAATGCCATGCCGTCATGTACTTCGTCTCCCTCGCGCACGATGGGGCTGAGATAAGAATAGGAGTAGCGGTTTTCGCGATGCGCATCCAGCCCGAGCGTGTTGGAAATATGAATGGTGGTGTGCCCGGTAATCAGCATATCGCGCGAAACGCGTTCCACACGCGGGTCGATGGACAGAGCACGGCGCTCCGCTTCCAGGGCGAGCGCAATTTTTTCCCGTTCGCTCATGTCGCAGACGGGATTTTCAGGCGCCGTTACCGTCGCATAGGTCTGCGCACCCTGCATGGGATGATCGTCGGAAGTACCGATGACACGCGCATTATCAAGCGCCCGGCGACAGAGAGATTCCGGGTCTTCCAGCTTTTCCGTGTAGGCGTATCCATCGCGCCCATTGACCTGTACGCGCAGGCCCATTCCAAATTTGCGGCTGACAGAATACGTATCAATTTCCTGCGACAAAACGCCGACTTGAAAGCTGTCGCCTTCCACGAACACCGTCTCGGCGGCGTCGCAGCCGAGCGCCAGCGCGGTATCCAAAACGCTTTTGCGGAATTCATTGTAAGTCATGCTAACGTACCTCCCTTACCGCCGACTGTGATTTGCGAAACACGGATGCGCGGCTGCCCGACATTTGTGGGAATGGAACCGGACAGCGAGCCGCACATGCCCTGCGCCATCCACATCCGGGGACCGACGCGGTCGATTTTCATTAAAACATCTGCGCCACGGCCGATCAACGTTGCGCCGCGAACCGGTGCGACAATTTTGCCGTCGCGGACGAGATATCCTTCCCGTACGGCGAAGTTGAATTCCCCGGTAAGCGGGCTGACGGAACCGCCGCCCATGTAAGCAGCAAAAATACCGTCTCCCATCGTGCGAATCATTTCCTCGGGATCATCCTTTCCTTCACAGATGAAGGTGTTGGTCATACGGGAGGTCGGCGCATATGTGTAATCCTGGCGGCGGGAAGAGCCGGTCGGCGCCATGCCCATCCGGCGTCCGCCGAGGCGGTCGATCAGATAACTCTTCAAAATACCGTTTTCAATCAAAAGATTGCGGCGGGAGGGTGTTCCTTCGTCGTCGATGTGGATGGAACCCCATTCCCCTTCCATAGTCCCGTCATCCACGGCGCTGACGCAGGGCGCGGCAATCTGTGTGCCGAGTTTGCCGCAGAATACGCTGTTGCCCTTGGATACGGATGTGGCTTCCAGAGAATGTCCGCAAGCTTCATGGAAGATAACGCCGCCGAAGCCGCCGTCAATTACAACCGGCATCACGCCTGCCGGGCATTCGTCGGCATGCAGCATCGTCACAGCCTGACGGGAAGCCTCTTTGCCGCAGGCAGTCGGGTCAATCAAATCAAACCCCTCAAACCCGCGCGCATTACCGGGCGAGTCATAACCGGTTTGGCTGTCTCCGCCCTTGGAGGCGACGGCCTGTACGGCAAGACGCATACGCGGACGGCGGTCCGAGGCCCAAACGCCCTCGGTGTTGCAGACAAACATGGACTTGTCTACATCGAGCAGACTGACGACGACTTGGGAAATCTCATCTGAGTAGGATTTCGACGCCAGGTGAGCCTCGTGCATTTTGGCAATACGGGTGGCATTATCTACCGTGGCGTAAGGGATACGCGGAGAAACCGCATAATCTGCCGGACGGAACGGTACAACGGAAATCCGGCTGTCGGAAGAAAGCGCTGCGGCAGCGGCCTTTGCCGCGCCGATCAGGGCATCGAGCGAAGTGTCGGCCGTATAAGCATAGGCGCTGCGCACGCCGGAAAAAACACGCACGCCGGCACCGGTTGAACGGGCGGAGGTGGCGTTGTCCACAGCGCCGTCGATCATGACAAGGCTGTTGGACACCGTATCTTCCATATAAAGTTCGGCAAAATCGCCGCCGGAAGAAAGCGCCGCTTCCAGCACAAGCTGGGCGGAAGTCTCAGTGATCATAGAACGCACTCCTTTGAGTTAAAATATCCGGCGATGGCGTCTGCGATATATTCACAGGCGTGACCGTCGCCATAAGGGTTTTCCGATTTGCTCATTTTATCATGCACGGAATCGTTTTCGGCAAGTTCCCGCGCGGCTTGGAAAATATTCTCTTCCTCCACGCCGACCAGTTTTAAAATACCGGTTTCAATCCCCTCGCCGCGCTCCGTTTCACGGCGCAGCACCAGCGTCGGTACGCCAAGCGCTGTTGCTTCTTCCTGGATCCCGCCGGAGTCGGTCATGACGAAACGGCACCGCGCCATAAAATTATGCGCGTCGCGCAGATTGACAGGTTCCGTGAGATGGATGCGGGCGTGCCCGGAGAGCAGGGGATAGACGGTATTCCGCACGGCGGGATTTAAGTGCACCGGGTAGACGACATGTAAATCGGGAACCGCGTCTACTAATCGGAGAACGGCGCGACAGATTGCCGCAAGCGGTGCGCCGAGGTTTTCCCGTCGGTGCGCGGTCATCAAAACGAATTTACCGGCTTGATCCCGCAGAGATTCCAGCACGGGGTCTTCGTAATGGTAATCCGAGACTGTGGTATACCGCATGGCGTCGATGACCGTATTACCCGTGACGAAAATTTTGCCGAGCGCATGCTCCTGCAGCAGATTTTCCCGGTTGCGGAGGGTCGGCGCAAAGTGAAGGGTTGCCAGCCGGCCGACCAGCATCCGGTTCATTTCCTCGGGAAACGGGGAGTAGATGTTGCCGGTACGAAGCCCCGCCTCTACATGCCCAACCGGGATTTGCTGATAAAAAGCGGCCAGTGCGGCCAAAAAGGCGGTAGAAGTATCGCCGTGCACCAGGACCAGATCCGGTTTTACAGCCTCCAGAACCTCACCGATACCTGGAATCATCGCGGCGCTGATTTGAAAAAGGGTCTGGCTGGGTTTCATGATATTTAAGTCATAATCCGGATGTACGTCAAAAATGGCAAGTACCTGGTCCAGCATTTCCCGATGCTGCGCGCTGACGCACACAATACTTTCAAAACGGGAATCGGCGGCAAGCAATTTTACAAGCGGACACATTTTAATCGCGTCCGGACGGGTGCCGAACACGGACAGGATTTTAACAGGCATGGCAACTCCTATACATGGTTTGTGATGAAGAAAAGGCATCAAAGGCCACATATCCCGTGCGGCCGGGAAATTTATGCTTCGGGCCAGGGGTTTCCCCACGCGGCGAAGACGTGATCAAAGAATCGGGCAGACTCCAGTGTGGCCGCCCAGGGGTGGGTTTCGCTTTCCTGAAGTCCTTCGTTGATACAGCGCACCGTTTCCGCGATTTCAAATTCAAACCCGTTTTCGCAGGGGAATTCCAGCACCTGGGTTTCCCCGCCGTAGCGCGTCACTTCCACACGCTCCGGATTGACAAAATACGGCACAAGACGGATTTTGCCTTTCTCGCAGAAAGCAGTCAGATCGTGTTCCGTTGGGAAGCGGAATCCGCAGAGCAGATAGGCGGTGATATTTTCAGGGAAATGCAGCAGGACGTTGCATTCAATATCGGTTTTGTCGTACAGGACACCGGGGGTCGTGACGATACTGTCCGGCGCGGAACCGGCTAAGAATGTGGTAATATCGTAGTTATAGATCCCCATATCGGTTGTGGTGCTGCCCTCAAGCGCACGGTTATAGCCGCGTTTGAATTCATTCGGACCGGTTTGAATGCTGAAATGGCTTTCCAGATGCAAAAGCCGTCCGAGTTCCCCGGAACGGATGATTTCGCGGGCTTTTTGAATGGAGGGCAGGAAGCGCGACCACATGGCCTCCATCAGGAAGAGATTCGTACCGCGTGCGGCGCTAAAAATCCGCTCGGTCTGAGAAGCACGCGAGAGCAGCGGCTTTTCGCAGAGGATATGTTTGCCGGCACGCAGGCAGCTGAGCAGGTTCTCTTCATGAAAATTCGGCGTTGTCGCGATATAAACGCAATCAATTTCCGGATTGGCGAGCAGCGCTTCATAATTATCATAACTGGTCGGGATACCGAATTCGGCTGCGAAAGCTTCCGCCTTACCCGGCGTACGGGAGGCGCAGGCGAGCAATTCGGCGTCCGGGACGGACGGGATGGCGGAGGCAAATTTATGTGCAATGCCGCCGGTCCCTATAATTCCAAAACGCACAGGATGTTTCATGCTTTCACCGTTCTTTCATAGAATTCCCTTAAATTATACAACTCCCGTATAAGCCTGTCAATCAAACCGCGGCAGATTTGGAGGTATGTTGTTGCAAGAGCACGCATATATTGCAACGAACGGAGGTGCGCGGGTGAATCACACGTCTATTATGAAAAACTCGTTGGTGCTGACCGGTTTTTCTCTTGTCATGCGCGTGGCGGGCATAGCTTTTTCCATGTATGTCGCAGCTGGAGTCGGCGCGGAGGGAATGGGTCTGTATCAATTGACCTATTCCGCGTTTGCATTTGCCGTTACGATGGCGACGGCGGGCATTTCCGTTGCCGTAACGCGGGTGCTGACAGAGGAACAGGGAATGCGTCGGACGGGAAGCGAACGTCCCGTTATGCGCAATGCGTTGGGATATGCGGCGCTTGTCAGCTTGACGGCTGCCGCCTGTGTTTTTTTAGGGGCTGACTATATTGGGACCGTGCTGCTTTCCGACGAGAGAACGGTGCTCTCTCTGCGCGTATTGGCGCCGGCGCTGCCCTTGATGTCGCTTTCTGCCTGCTTTAAGGGACATTTACTGGCAGTCCGCCGCCCCATTCAAATTGCGGTGAGCGATGTACTGGAACAGGTGGTGGAGGCCGGGGTATTTATCGTCATGGTGCAGCGATATCCCGGATTGAGTATGGAGACGGCCTGCGCGGTGATTGCGGCAGGTGTGACGGCTTCGGAATTGATCTCCTGCGGATATTTGTACGTCCAGTACCTGCGGTTTCGGGAAAAGCCGGCGTCGGAAATCCCGGGCAGCTTTTTGCGGCGTCTGTTGGCTGTAGCCCTGCCGGTGGCAGGCAGTTCCTGTCTTGCGTCAGCGCTGCGCACCATGGAAAACGTGATGGTTCCGAGCGGCCTGCGGAAAAGCGGTATGCCGGAAGCCGCCGCACTCTCGGATTACGGCATGGTACGCGGGATGGCGCTGCCCGTCATGTTCCTGCCGTTTGCATTTCTTTCTGCGTTTACGTCTTTGCTGATGCCGGAAATTTCGGAGGCACAGGCTGCGGGACGGGACCGGTATATTCATGCGTTGATTGAGCGTGTCGTCCGATCCTGCCTGCTGCTTTCGATTCCCGCCGCCGCCATTTTTGCGGTCTTTTCAGGACCATTGTCCGAGCTGGTTTATCAAAACAGTCAGGTGGGGATGGTGATTCTGATCCTTACCCCGCTGGTACCGCTGATGTATTTTGACGCTGTTGCCGATGGGGTCCTCAAGGGCCTGGGGCAGCAAACCTGGGTGCTTTACTGCAATATTGCGGATTCCGTTATCCGCATTTTGATGGTCTACTATTTGATTCCTGCCATGGGCTTTACGGGTTTTATGGTGGTGATGTATGTCAGCAACATTTTTAATCCGATTCTAAGCGTCTGGCGCATGATGAAATTGTCCCGGGTACGCCTGCGCACAGGAGAATGGATTGCGAAACCCCTGCTTGCCGCCGGCGCCGCGGCGCTGTTAGTACGTCTTCTCTGTTTGCGCTATCCCGCGGAACAGATGCAGGTGGGCGTCGTCATTGCGGAAATTTTACTTCTGGGCCTTTTGTACGCTGCCTTTTTGTGGCTGATCAGCGATGAAAAAAAACGGGGGGAATCCAAATCAAGCGTCCGGGTACGCTCCGGACTATAAAAAAGCGCCGCGGAAACTGTTTCCCGCGGCGCTTTTTGTATGCTTTAAAGAGCGGCATTTATGATTTCCTGAATGAACGGCTTCGGACGATGATCGGCATAGAAAAGAAGCGGATAATTCGTGCGGCCGCGTACCGGCCAGTTATTGAGCCAGGTGTAATCGTCCGCGACGCCCCAGGTCGTGACATTGTCAATAACGTCGGCATATTCCCGGTAGACGCGGAAAAGATCGATGTAAAGCTGCGCCTGACGTTCAAACATCTCATCGGTGAGTAGCGGCGCGGGGAGCGAACGGTCTTCCGGACGATACAGGGAAATGTCCAATTCCGTCACGTGCAGACGCACACCGAATGCCGCAAAGGCTTCAATGGAGCGTTTTACGTCGTCAATGTCGACGTTATAGATGCTCATGTGGCTCTGCATACCGAACCCTTCGACGGGCGCGCCTTCGTCCTGCAATTTTTTCAAAAGCTTGCAGATCTTGTCGCGCTTTTCAGGCAGCCATTCGTTATAATCATTGTAAAAGAGCTGGACCTTCGGGGCAACTTTTTTGGCCAGTTTAAACGCAATCGCCAGGTAATCCTCCCCCAGAATGCGCAGCCAGTTGGTCTCACGCAGGACGGGCTTTTTCGGGTCATCGTCAATCGCCTCGTTGACGACGTCCCAGTATTGAACAAAGTCGCCGTAACGGGCGGCAAAGACGGTAAATTGCTCCGTCAGACGTTCCAGAAGTTCTTCCCGGGATACGTCGCTGCCGTCGTCACGCTGGAAAATCCACGGATTCGTACCGCCATGCCAGACCGGTGCGTGCGCGCGGAAAACCATACCGTTTTCCCGGGCAAAACTCACCAGCTGGTCGGCCGGATCAAAATTCCAGACGTCTTTTTCCGGGTGGAGAGGACCGAATTTCATCTGATTTTCCGGGGACATGGAGTTGAACTGCGTACGCAACAGGTTTGCGTGGCTCGGAAATTCGCGCGGCGAGGTGGCGGCGCCGATTTTAAAGTATTTTTCATAGGCTTTTGCCAGCGTCATTTCGCTCATGTCAAAACCTCCCTTATTTTCCGCAGATGGCGTCTTCCACGATCTGGCGGGTGAAGAACTTCGGCGTATGGTCGTAGTAGAAGAGCAGCGGATAATGCGCTCTGCCCGGACGCAGCCAACCGTCGAGCCAGTTGATGTCATCCGCAATGCCCCAGGTCGTGACGTCGTCAATGACGTCGGAATACTCGCGCGCGGCGGCGAAAACCTGACGGTAAATGGTTGCCTGACGCTCGATCAGTTCGTCGGTGTACGGATAGGCCGGGAGCATGCGTTCCCGTGCGGAATACGGAGACACGTCCAGCTCGGTGATGTGAATCCGCAGGCCCAACGCGGCATAGGTTTCAATGGTACGCTTGTATTCGCCGATATCAAACTCATGGACGTTGATGTGGCTCTGCATGCCAAATCCGTCGAGCGGGATTCCGCGTTCCTGCATTCCCCGCAGAAGGCGCACAATCTTGTCGCGTTTGATGGGATCATACTCGTTATAGTCATTATAAAAGAGCTGGGCGTTTGGCGCATACTTGCGGGCAAGCGTATAGGCAATGTCGATATAATCGTCGCCGATGCCTTCCAGCCACTTGGTTTTCCGCAGCAGGCCGCCATCCGGATCATCGTCAATCACCTCATTGACCACGTCCCAGCAGAAGAACTGATCGGCGTAACGCTCGCAGAAAGCCTTGGTATGCCGCTCGATGCGTTCAATAAGAAGTTCCCGGGAAGCGGGTTTTCCGTCGGCGTCCAGATGCGTCCATTCCGCAGTCTGAATATGCCACAGCGGCGCATGCGCACGCAGCGCCATCCCGTTTGCCTTTGCGTATCCCGCAATTTTGTCCGCTTCTTCCCACGTAAAAACGCCGTCTTCCGGTTCTGTGGGCTCCCACTTCATCATGCCCTCGTCCGTGATGCAATTGAAGTGCTTTTTTAAAATGCTGTCATGCGCCACAAAGTCGCGGGAATTGAGGCAGGTGCCGACTTTAAAGTATTTGGCGTGCGCCTCGCAGAGAGAAGGCATAGTGTCGTACTTCATAAAATACCTCCAGTTTATTTCAGTGCGTCCTCAATAATTTTTTCCGTATATGGTCTCATACGGTGATCAGCATAGAAAAGCAGCGGGAAATTCTTGCGCTGGGTGGGCGCGTCGTCCGGCTTGAAGTCGCCGATCCGGACGGCGGAGGTGTCCAGCCAGGTCATGCTGTCTGCAACGCCCCAGGTCGTAACGGAATCAATCACGTCCGCGTACTGACGGTAAATGGAAAAGAGCTCCACATACATGTCGTACTGTTTTTGCAGCATTTCATCCGTAATGGTGGGACGGCCCGTTTCATAGACGGTATAGAGCGAGACGTCCAGTTCTGTTACATGCAGGCGCAGTCCGAGCGCAGCATAGGCTTCCACGCTGCGGCGGATTTCATCCAGGTCAGCATAGATGGAGAGATGCTGCTGCATTCCGAATCCATCGATGGGCGCGCCCGCCTCTATCAGTTCGCGCAGGACCTGCAAAAGCTTTTCCCGTTTGTGCGGCATCCACTCATTGTAGTCGTTATAGAAAAGCTGCACGCTGTCCGGCACACACTTTTTTGCAATACGGAACGCCTGCTCGAGGAAATCCTTTCCGATGAGTTCCGTCCAGTTGGAATCGCGCAAAACACCGTTGCCAAAGTGCGCAATGGCTTCGTTGATGACGTCCCAGCAGTATACGTCGCCGCCGTACCGCTTGCCGAATACCTGCATGTGTTCTTCCAGGCGCGCGAGCAGCGCCTCCCGGGAGAGCGGTTTGCCGTCGTCATCACGGAACATCCAAAGGCCGACTTGCTTGTGCCAGACCGGCGCGTGCGCGCGGACAGCCATACCGTGCGTCTTGGCATAGGAGACAACGGCATCCGCCGCGCGGAATTCCCAGACGTCCTTTTGCGGGTGCATAGGTTCCAGTTTCATGGCGTTGTCGGCGGTGAGGCTGTTGAAATGTTCCTCCAGGATATCGCCGTAGAGCGCAATGGATGCGGGGGAAACGGCGGCGCCGATTTTAAAATATTTTGCATAAGCCTCGCGCAGCGAGGGAAATTGGTTACTCATACTCTCGTCCTTCCTTTCCTTTTGCGGTTGGCTTACAGCATGGCGTCGACAATGGCGCGCGTACAGGGTTTGGGTGTATGGTCATAGGAGAAAAGAAGGGGATAATTTTTGCGTCCGGGTACCGGATGGACGTCGAGCCAGGTCAAATCGTCTGCCACACCCCAGGTGGTAACGGACTCGATCACGTCGGAGTAGGAACGGTACAGGGCGAAAAGATCCTCATACATTTTTCCCTGGCGCACAAAATCCTCACGCGTCGGGATGGTAAAGCGTTTCGGATAATAGGGGTTTGGACGGTCCTTCGGGTGATAGAGCGAGACGTCCAATTCCGTGATGTGCAGTGTGATGCCCAGGGCGGCATACGCTTCAATGGCGGCTTTGATCTCGTCCAGATCCGTATAGATACTGACGTGCTGCTGCAAACCAAACCCGTCCAGCGGGACGCCGCGCTCCTGCATTCCACGCATCAGCTTGACAATTTTATCGCGCTTGATGGGATTGAATTCGTTATAATCATTATAGAAAACCTGGGTCTTCGGCGCATATTTTTTGACAAAACGATAGGCGTAATCGATATAATCGGGACCAATGAGCCGGTACCATTTCGTCTCGCGCAGATATCCGTCCGGATCATCCACAATGGCCTCGTTTACAACGTCCCAGGCATAGACGGAATCGCCATACCGGCCGGCCAGAACCCGAATGTGGTCTTCCAGACGTTCCAGCAGCAGTTCCCGGCTGGCATAGACAAAGCGGTCGGTAAAAATCCAATCCTCCGTTTGCTGGTGCCAGACCGGCGCATGGGCGCGTACCCCCATATGATGCTCTTTTGCAAAAGCGATAATGGTATCGGCATCCGCAAAATCATACCGGTATTCTTCCGGATGGATGGGGCCGAATTTCATAGCGCTGGAAGTCGTCAGGCTATTAAAATGCCGGATCAGTAAATTGCGTTGAGCCACCAGATTTTGCGGCATGACGGCAGCGCCGATTTTAAAATATTTGGCATAAGCTTCGCAGAGCGAAGGCATGTCCTGATACATCATCCAAAAATCCTCCTATTGGATAAAACAGGTTCAGGGCAGGCCAAAAAGACCTGCCCTGATATGAGGCGAGTTATTTTCCGGCGATGGCGTCGTCGATGATCTTGTAAACACAGGGCTTGGGAGAATGATCCGCATTGAAGAGGAGCGGATAGTTCGGGCGGTCCGGACGGGAGAGCCAGGAATAATCGTCCGCTACGCCCCAAGTGGTGACAGAATCGATGACGTCGGAATAGGAGCGATACAGTTCAAAGAGTTTGACGTAGATCTCGTTCTGCTTTTCGCGCATTTCATCCGTGATTTCAATGGCGCTTTCTTTTGAATGGACGTCTGTATAGAAGTTGATGTCCATTTCCGTAATATGAATCCGCAGACCGAGGGAAGCATAAAGCTCGATGGACTTCTTCACTTCGTCCAGATCCGGCTTGTTGATGTTATAGTGCGTCTGCATCCCGAACCCGTCCAGCGGTGCGCCGCGGTCGAGCAGGTTTTTCATAAGATTGTAAATGCGTTCGCGCTTGAGCGGATCGCACTCGTTGTAGTCATTATAGAAAAGCTGTACATGCGGCGCATATTTCCGGGCAAGATGATACGCTTTTTCCAGATATTCCACACCGCAGGTGACCAAATAATCGGTCAGACGGTAGGGCGTATTGCCAAAGCGGCGCAGGTACATTTCATCCAGATGGTCGTTTGTAGCTTCATTCACGACATCCCAGGAATACACTGCATCGGCATAGCGTTCGGTGAGAACTTTAATATGCTGCTCTAAACGTTCATAGACCAGCTCACGCGGGGCCAGACGGCCATTCGCCTGGAAAAACCACTTCGGAGTCTGTGCGTGCCAGACCGGCGCATGCATCCGCATCCGCATGCCGTTTTCCTTGGCAAAGGCGACAATCTGATCGGCAGGTTCAAACACCCATTTATTTTCCTCGGGATGCATGGGTTCGTACTTCATCTGATTTTCGCAAGTCAGGCTGTTGAAATGCTTTTTCAAAAGGTCAGCATGTCTTGTGATGCTGGGGGGAGAAATGGCGGCGCCGATATCGAAATATTTCCGATAGGTTTCGCACAGGGACAAAATCTCCTTACTCATGATAGTCCTCCTCTAAGCTTTGTTTTTCTATAATTGGGGTGCGAGATTGTCTAAAGTATAGCATTCCCACCCTGCAAAGTCAACACAAAACAGGAAACTTGCATAAAAGGAAAACCGTATGGGAATCATTGCCGAGCTTGCAACAAAGACAAATGATTCCATACGGTTTTGCAGGAGAAAAAACCAGATGATGCAGTTTTAAAGCATTCCCATATGCCGCATGGCGGCCCAGGCAGGACTCATCGCACGCAATTTTTCCACGGCGGGGGAAAGCGCCTGCAGGATGGCGTCTACATCTGCTTCTGTATTCCCGTATCCGAGGGAAATCCGAAGGCCGCCTTTTGCTGCGGCGCGGTCAAGACCGATAGCCGTCAGGACATGAGAGGGTTCTTCACTGCCTGCGGCGCAGGCTGAACCGGGGGAAACGGCAATACCGGCCTGATCTAACATCATGGCGATGTATTCGCCTTCAATTGCGGTGAATGAAAAATTTGCAATGCCGGGAAGGCGGTCGCCGCCTCCGTTTTCACGTACGAAGGGGATGCGCAGAACGCCCTCCGTCAGCCGTTGCCGCAATACCCGCAGGCGTGCGGCTTCTTCTTCCATTTCCGCAGCGGCCAGTTCCAAGGCCCGGGCGAGCCCCACAATCCCGGCTACATTTTCCGTACCCGCACGTTTGCCGCGTTCTTGCGCGCCACCGGTCAGATAGGGGATGAAAGGCGTCCCACGCCGGAGATACAGGACGCCGACACCCTTTGGTCCGCCGAATTTATGCGCGGACAGGGTGAGAAGGTCGACACATAGATTACGGACGTTCAGGGGAATATGCCCCGCCGCCTGGACTGCGTCCGTATGAAAGGAAATCCCTTTTTCCCGGGCAATTTTCCCGATTTCCGGGATTGGCTGGATGGTGCCGAGTTCGTTATTTGCGGTCATGACGGAGATCAGCGCCGTGTCGGGACGCAAAGCCGCGCAAATTTCTTCCGCTGAGACATGTCCGCTTCGGTCCGGTTGTACCAGCGTGACGTCGCAGCCGGTTTTTTGCAGGGCTTCCAGCGTATGCAGCACGGCGTGATGTTCAAATGCGGTCGAGACGATATGCCGACCCGCAGCACAGGCCATTACGCCGCGAAGCGCGGCATTGTCCCCCTCCGTACCGCCAGAGGTGAAAAAGATTTCGTTTGCATCTGCCCCCAGAATTTCGGCAACCGTACGCCGTGCATTTTCGACAGCTTTGCGCGCCGTGCGCCCGAGCTTATATAAGGAAGAAGCGTTACCATACCCTTCGCGCAACCAGAGCAGCATGGCCTCCAGCACTTCTTCCCGCAGGCGCGTCGTCGCGGCATGATCCGCATAAATCTCAGTATCCATGTTTTTTAAGCCTCCTGTCTCAATAGGCCTATTATCCCACAGAAGACCGTGTTTGTATAGAGCAAGAAGGAATTTCCCCTTGCAATCGGGAAAAAATCGAAAAAAAACGACGGTTATCTGGGAAAAGCGGTTGACATGAAACGAATTTATGTTATATAATAAACGTTGCATGGCCGGGGGATTTTGCCTCGGCCGAGAAGGTAATACACATTCAGGAGGTGTAGCAAATGCTGAGAACGTATCAGCCCAAAAAGCGTCAGCGTAGCCGCGAGCATGGTTTCCGCAAGAGAATGAGCACGAAAAACGGCCGCAAAGTTTTGGCCAGACGCCGCGCGAAAGGCAGAGCCCGTCTTTCTTACTAAGGGAGAGGTTTGCCTGAAAGACGTACAGGTTTGTGCGTGAAAGTGGGAGGCGTAATGCGTTACACCGTCTCGATAAAGAAGAACAGGGATTTCAGAAGGTTATATGCCAAAGGGAAAACTGCCGCAAACGCATATCTTGCCGTTTATTGCCGGAAAAACAGAACGGCGTGTAATCGCCTTGGACTGACGGTCGGCACACGGGTTGGAAAAGCCGTGGTGCGTAACCGTGTGCGCCGTCTGATCCGGGAATCATACCGGCTGCGCGAAACGCAGATAAAAAAAGGTTATGATTTGGTGGTTGTCGCGCGTACGCGCTCGTCGGGCGCGACATATTGGCAGATAGATGCGGCGCTTGCCGCCCTTTTGCGAAAGATTGGGCTCTGCGAGGTGGAAGAATGAATGTGCCGCGCAGAGCAGTGCTCTGCCTGATTGGATGTTACCGCCGGTATCTGTCCCCTCTGAAAAGACATCCCACGTGCCGTTTCATTCCGACTTGTTCGGAATATGCCTTTGAAGCGGTGAGCAAATACGGTGTGCTGAAAGGCGGATATTTGGCCTTTCGGCGCTTGTTGCGTTGCCACCCGTTCCATCCCGGCGGATACGATCCGCTCCCCTAGGCCGCCATTTTGACATGCCGGCACCTTGTTTACAGGAGGCAAACTGATGCCTAAGAAAAAACCACGGTTTAGCGGCCGTAGAGCAGTTATCGTGCTTTCACTGGCTCTGCTCATCTGCATGCTTTTGACTTCATGTTTTGCAGACGGAAATGGTGAAACCACAAACATTTTTATTGTTGTCTTGGTAAGACCTTTTGCGTATATCTTGCGTTGGATTTACGACTGGTGCAATTCTTTTGGCTGGGCGTTGATCCTCTTTACCCTGTTGACGAGATTGATCCTGTTGCCGCTCAATATTAAAAGTAAAAAGGGAATGGCGGCGATGCAGGCGCTCCAGCCCAAAGTGAAGGAACTGGAGAAAAAATATCAGAGCGATAAGCAGAAATACCAGGAAGAAGTTGCAAAACTTTATAAAAAGGAAGGCGTGAGCCCGATGGGCGGATGTCTGCCGACTTTGCTGACGCTTCCTATTATGTTTGCACTTTATTGGCCGATCAGCCAGCCTTTGAAGTATTTGATGAGTCTGTCAAGTGCCCAGATTGACGCAGTTCGGGAGCAGTTGATTTTGGTTGGCGCGAAGGTGAACGGCGTCCTGGTGTCCGCGACTTCGTCGGAAATGACCCTGGTTCAGGCAATTCATGATCATTTTGACGCAGTGAGCGGGATTTCGGAAAATATTATCCCGATGAACCTTACATTTCTCGGGATGAATCTCGGCGCTGTGCCGAGTTTTACCTCGTTTAACGTTTTGTTCCTGTTGCCGATCATTTCGGCAGGAACTTCCTTCCTGCTTTCCAAACTGACGACATGGTTGCAGGAGCGTACGACCGGAACGAAGAGCACCCAGCAAAACGGCATGATTTTGTGGATGATGCCGCTCATTTCGATTTGGATTGGCTTTACCTTGCCGGCCGGTCTGACTGTGTACTGGATTGCGTCCAACTTGGTTGGTATGCTGCAGGAAGTTTTTATTTCCTATTACATTCAAAAGAAAGAAAAAGAGCCTTTGAAGGAGGCCGATTCGTCAAATGATAAAAACAGTCGAAGCAACCGGAAAAACAACGGATGATGCTGTTGCTGCGGCACTTCGTTCTCTGATGGAGATTAACCCGGACATTACGGAAGCCGACGTGGAAGTGGAGCTTTTAGAACGCGCCCGTGCGGGTTTTCTGGGGATCGGCAGCAGCAATGCGAAAGTACGTGTGACCTATGAAATGAAGCCTCTTGAGAATGCAAAGATTTTCCTCAGCGGGCTTTTGGAAAAGATCGGCGTAACCGGTTTTGTAGATGGTACTGTGAATGAAGAGGGCACCATTGCGTTGAATATTACCGGAGAGAACATGGGTGTTGTGATTGGACGGCGCGGTGATACACTGGATGCGCTGCAGTATATTACTTCTATTGTGGTAAACCGCAACGAAAAGGAACATGTTCGCGTAACCGTGGATACGGAAAATTATCGCAAAAAACGTGAGGAATCGCTGGAAGCGCTGGCGCATAAAGTTGCGGGGCGGGTTCTGAAGTATAAGAAGAACGTCACGTTGGAACCGATGAATGCCAACGAACGCCGTGTGATTCACTCCACTTTACAGGGGATGCGTGGAATCACCACGTATTCCATGGGGAATGAACCGAACCGTCGTGTAGTAGTTGCATTGGCGGGTTCGCGTGGTCCCAGAAACCGCGGAGGACAGCGTCCGGCTGGCGAACGCACGGATCGTGCTGTGGTTGAACCGCCAAAGGCGGCGGCTATTCCGTTGGTTGAAGAAGAATGGAAATAACAAAGCGGCAGGGCAGACGAAAGTCTGCCCTGTTTGGTATCAAAAAATAGTGAGATGGAAGAAATGACGGACACGATTGCCGCGGCGGCGACGCCGCCGGTACCCAGCGCAATTGGAATTATTCGAATCAGCGGTCCCCAGGCACTTTCGCTGCTGCAGGGTGTAGTGCATCCGCGGAAAAAAGGCGGCTTTCTGCCGCGTCATATGACATTTGGCGGTATTTATACACAGACGGGTCTGCGCATTGACGAGGGACTTGCAGTTTATATGCCTGCGCCTGCTTCCTATACGGGGGAAGATACGGCGGAAATTTACTGCCATGGTTCTCCCGGCATTTTGGCGGCGGTGCTTGAAACGCTTTTTGCCGCGGGCGCCCGTCAAGCGGAGCCGGGGGAGTTTACCCGTCGCGCTTTTTTAAATGGGCGGATGGATCTGTCGCAATCGGAGGCGGTGATTGACCTCATTGAGAGTGAAACCTCAGCAGCTGCGGCGAATGCTGCCGCGCAGCTGCAAGGTGTGCTGGGAAAACGCTTGACGGCTGTACGGGAGGAATTGATCCTCATTGCCTCCCAGCTCTCCGCCATGATTGATTTTCCGGACGAAGAGGTGCCGGAACTGGAAATGCAGGAACTCCGTGAGAAACTTACGGTACTTTGCGAAACGGTAGGACGACTGCGCGGGAGCTATACACGTGGCGCGGCTTTGAAAAATGGCGTTCCCTGCGCGATTACGGGCAAGCCGAATGTGGGAAAGTCTTCCCTTTTAAATGCGTTTGCAGGCTTTGAACGCGCAATCGTCACGGAAATTCCCGGCACAACCCGCGATGTATTGGAATATTCCGTCGTGTCGGGGGGCGTAAAATTCTCGTTTTTCGATACGGCCGGGATTCGCGACACAGAGGATGCTGTAGAAAAAATCGGCGTTGCCCGTGCGACGGATGCCGTGCGTTCCGCATCCGCTGTCTTGGCTGTGTTTGATGGCTCAAGGCCGCTTGAGCCGGAAGATGAAATTGTGATGCAGGCTGTGGACGGCCGCGACGCCTGGTGCGTGATTAACAAATGCGATTTACCGCAGCGGATCGAAGAATCGGCGCTGCGCGCGCGCTTTGCGCGGGTTTTTCCCGTCAGTGCAGCCAGCGGATTGGGAATCGACGCGCTGCTGTCTTCTCTGGCGGCGCAGTTCACCGCTTCCCGGGAAGCGGGAGAAAGCCTGATTACAAATCCGCGTCAGGCACATGCGCTGGAACGAGCGGAAGCGGCTTTGCGCCGTGCGCTTGATGCGGCGGAATTGCTGACCGCCGACGTGGTGTGTACAGATGTAGAAGAAGCGGCGGCTATCATCGGGGAAATTACGGGACAAACCGCTTCGGAAGAAATTTTGGAACAGATATTTTCACGCTTTTGCGTGGGGAAATAACGAGGCCCTGAATGGATCATTACATTGGAGATTATGAAGTTGCCGTAATTGGCGCCGGCCATGCGGGAATTGAGGCGGCGCTGGCTGCCGCACGATTGGGATTGCGTACGGTCTGCTTTACCATTAATTTGGATGCTGTTGGAAATATGCCCTGTAATCCCGCCATTGGGGGGACGGCAAAGGGTCACCTGGTGCGGGAAATTGACGCGCTCGGCGGAGAAATGGGCCGTGCCGCGGATGAATGCTGCATTCAGTACCGGATGCTCAACCGCGGGAAAGGCCCTGCCGTCCACTCTTTGCGCGCGCAAGCGGATCGCGCTGCCTATCGGGTACGCATGAAGCATGCGCTGGAAGCCCAGGAAAATCTGGATTTGAAACAAGCGGAAATTACGGATATTTTATTGGAAAACGGCGCCGTTGCAGGAGTCCGCACACATTTGGGCGGGATTTACCGCTGCCGCGCGGCGATTGTCTGCACGGGTACTTATTTGCGGGGCCGAATCATCATCGGCGACGTCATGTATGACGGCGGCCCGGACGGAATGTTCGCCGCCACACGTCTGACACAGTCTCTGCTCGATATGGGCCTGAAGCTGATGCGATTCAAAACCGGAACGCCCATGCGCGTGAACGCGCGCTCCGTGGCCTACGAGGAAATGACGGTGCAGTATGGCGATCCGGAAGTTGTGCCGTTTTCTTTTGATACGCAGATTCCTCCGGAAAACCGTGCGGTTTGTTATCTGACGCATACAACTGGCGAAACACACGATTTGATTCGGGCAAACCTCCATCGCTCTCCACTTTTTTCCGGCGTGATTGAAGGCGTGGGACCGCGGTACTGCCCCTCTATCGAAGACAAGATTGTGCGGTTTGCAAACCACGAGAAGCATTCGCTTTTTGTAGAGCCCTGTGGACTGCAAACGGAAGAATTATATATTCAAGGCATGTCTTCCTCTTTGCCGGAGGATGTGCAGCTTGCGATGCTGCATACGGTGCCGGGGCTGAAACATGCGGAAATGATGCGTCCGGCCTACGCTATTGAATATGACTGCGTCGATCCCACGCAGCTTTATCCGACGCTGGAGTGCAAAACGGTGCCGGGTCTCTATGGCGCGGGACAGTTTAACGGCAGTTCCGGGTATGAGGAAGCTGCGGCGCAGGGATTGATGGCGGGCATCAACGCGGCCTGTAAATTGCTGGGGCGGGAGAGTATCGTCCTGGATCGCAGCGAGGCGTATATCGGCGCGCTGATTGACGATTTGGTGACGAAAGGAACGCCCGAGCCCTATCGGATGATGACCTCCCGCAGTGAGTACCGGCTTTTGCTTCGGCAGGATAATGCCGATCTGCGTTTGTCGCATATTGGATTGCGTGCAGGACTGGTGAGCGAGGAACGTCACACGCGCGTCGTGGAAAAATACCGGCAGGTTGACGAAGAAATTGCGCGCCTTCAGACGGTGATTTGCCCGCCGTCTGAGGCTGTGAACACACTGCTGCGCTCATTTGGATCAGCAGAGTTAAAAACCGGGGCCACGATGGCGGACTTGATCCGCCGTCCGGAACTGGGGTATGAAAAACTTGCTCCCATTGATCCGGAACGGCCGGACCTTCCCTCGGCGGTACGGGAATCTGTAGAGATTTCCATTCGCTATGAGGGATATATCCGCCGTCAGAAAGCCCAGGTCGAGCAGTTCCAACGCATGGAAAGTCGCCGTCTGCCGGAGGACTTGGACTATGAAGCAATCTCTGCGCTTCGTCTTGAGGCACGCCAGAAGCTTGCAAAAGCACGGCCGCTCAATCTGGGTCAGGCGTCGCGTATCTCCGGCGTAAGCCCCGCGGATATTACGGCGTTGATGGTTTACCTTGAAAATCGGAAGAGGGGAGGGCATTCACATGCTTGACGCGCTGCTTTTTGATGGGATGCGGGAAATGGGTCTGGATCCGAACCGTCAGGGTACTGCGAAACTGCTCCCCTATCTCAACCGATTGCTGGAACGGAATCAATCGTTAAATTTAACCGCCGTCAAGGCCCCGGAAGATGCGATACGGCTGCATTTGCTTGACGCATTGGCGTTGTTTTCTGCGCTGGATCTTTCCGGGAAACAGGTTTTGGACGTAGGGACCGGCGGCGGGATACCAGGCGTCGTGCTTGCGCTTTACGAGCCGTCAGCGCGTGTCACGCTGTTGGACGCGACCGCGAAGAAACTGGATTTTATCCGCGAAGCTTGCGAAGCCCTTGCCATTCCGGTAGCGTTTGTCAATGCGCGCGCGGAAGAATATGCCCGGACGGACGCCCGGGAAGGGTATGACGTGGTTACGGCGCGGGCGGTTGCCGCTTTGCCGGTTTTATGCGAATTGTGCCTCCCGCTGGTGCGTCCAGGCGGATATTTTGTGGCGTATAAAGGTGCGGTGGAAGAAGAACTGCAAGAAGCCCGGCAGGCAATAAAACGTCTGGGCGGAGGGGAACCTCACGTCAGGGAGTATCAAATTCCAGGCTTAGATGTAACCAGGACGCTGGTGCTGGTCGAAAAACACATGCCTACCCCGACCAAATACCCTCGCGCCTACGCGCAGATCAAAAAGAAACCGCTTTGATGGAATCGAAAAAACCTCTATTTTGCGTAGTGCTTTTCCATAAAAAAATTCCCGGATGTCTTTGACATCCGGGAATTTTTTAAATTTTCTTGTTATCCTCTAAAAACGAAAGAATAGGACCACGTACCGACTACCGTGTTATTGTAGGTTGCCGTGATAGTCAAAACCTGAGAATCACTTGCAACGCCAACATACGGCGTAGTTGTCAGAGTAACGGTGGAAACTTTTCCGTTCTGCAACAGCGTGGAGGAGGAACCGTTTACAGAGTAAGAATACACATAACCGGTCGCGCTCGGAATCGTTACCGACAGAGTGGCGGACGTGCCGCTGAGATCGTAAGTCCAACCGGAGGCTACCGTGTTATTGTTTACGGAAACGGTCGGAGCGCTCGCGGACGGCGTGATAATGCCGCTGCCGCCGCCAGTGCCGGTACCCGTGCCATACATCACGGTAACGCTTGTCGTAACGTTTGTAGTACCAACAAAGCTATTATTGGGGCGCAGAGTCATCGTAAAGGTGACGCCGGAATAATAGGTCGGAGCGGAATAGGAACCTGCGATTGAGGGAGCAGGAATACCGTTTACCGTATAGGATGCGGTATATCCGGACGGAACGGAACCGGCGGATACATAGAAGCTATTCGTGGTGTAGACTACATTGTTGGAACCGTAATACGCGTTTCCATCGACATAAATGGTCGGAATCACACCCATGTAATAGGTCTTGGTGGTCGCTTCGCTGATCTGCGTACCACTATTGTCAATCGCCCAAGCGCTGACTGTAATCACGGAACCAGAGAGTCTGTTTAAGTAAATTCTCGCATAAGTAGAAGCATAGCTATTCGAGAAGGTACCGGAATCCTTCAAAACGCCGTCAACTGTGACCGTGTATGCCACCTTTGTAACGCCTGTCGGGAAGCCTACCTGGATGTAATCGTTGGAATCCACATCAGAGGAGCCGCTCGAAGAAGTAAGCGTCGGGGCAGAAGCAGTGGTCGTAGTGCCTGCGATGATGCTGGAAGAAGTCGTTGCCGGCGCAATACCGTTTGCGTTCACAAGAGCAGAGGAGAAAGCGACCGTATAGCTCTTGCCATAGGTAACGCCGCCGGTCGGGGAGAGATAAACCACCGTATTAGTCAGAGAGTTGCTGACGGAAGCGGTGAAGGAGGTAATCCTCGTCGAGCCCTGATAAATTGTGAAGAGGTTGGCAAGCTGCGAGGAGGTCAGGCTCGAGAGGGAAGAAAGCCCATAGGGGTAGGTCGAAGATTTGTAATACATGATCTGATTAAAGGTCAGAATCAGGGAATTGCCGGAACCGGTCACACCGATTGCGGAGTTCGAGAGCGTCCAGGTCGGCGTAGTCGAAGTGGAAGCGGAAGGTGCGTCCGTACCCATAGCGGCGGCATAAGCGGAAATCGTCGACTTATTGTAGTAAGGCTGCAGATTTGCCGTAGTCGTTATGCCATCCGGGAGGAATACGATACCAACATTGTAGCTCTCATAAGAACCGGCGACGGTCATGGAAATCGTCGTAGGAACATTTGCGGAAACACTCTTGGAGGTTCCGTAATAGGAAGAATTATAAGACGACCCCACCGTCTTAATGTCGCTTGCGCTCAGAGCGCTCGTCGTAACCGGCCACGCGGCGGCATAGACCGTACCACGGGCATTGGTCGTCACATTGATGTTGATGGTGCTGGTATTGCTCGTATAATAGTTCGTGGAACCGCTGACGGTTGCATTCGTGATGTTGCTCTTCAGGGGTTTGCCGGAACCGGCTTCATACTCAATACCGTCAAACGTGGCGGTGTATCCTTTATAGATGTAGTACTCGGTGATCTCCACGCCCTCGGTGGTGATGCCGTCGTCCTGTACGGCGATATTCGTCACAGCGCCTTCACCGGAAACAGAGGAGCTCTTGGAACCGTCGTTAAAGAGGAGCTTCTTAATCAGAGAATCCTCAGAAACTGTAATCGCAACCGGCGCATTGATTTCAGCCGTTGCAATTTCCGTCTCGCCTTCCAGCTCGATTTCGGAACGGCTGCCGTTGACCGTCATGTTGGAGACAACGGAGTCATAAAGCGTAACTTCCGTGTTACCGCGAACGATCAAATTGCCGCTGATGTAGCAATCCGTGAAATAAACGGTGTCAACGCCTTCGGTAATGTAAACGTTGCCGGTAAACGTGATGCCGGAGAGGTTCACAGACTTATTAATGGTAGCGTTTGTCTTATTCGCGCCCGTTTCAGCCTTGCTGGCGGAACGATCGTAAATGGCGCCCGCTGCCGTGTAGAGAATGCGCAGCGCTTCGGAACGGGTCAGAACGCGATCAGGCTGGAATTTCCCCGTATCGTCGCCTTGGACAATGCCGGCGCCTGTTGCAATCAGCGCGTAGGAACGATATTCAGAGGAAATGTCGCTGTAGTCCGGATAACGGGAAGAGGAAACTGCAATCTCGTCATCCAGGTCCAGATACCGCATGATCAGAGCAACTGCCTCTTCACGAGTCAGGCCCTTGGTAAAGTCGAAATCCTTCGTGTACTCGTCGAGCAGGAAGCCCTGCGCGGCGGCCTTTTCCAGATAACGGCCTTGCTTTGCCCAATCCGGTACGTTGGTGTAATTCACCGTAGCGGTGTCGACCAGATTGAACGTGGCGACGATCATCTTGATGAACTCGATATGGGTAACTTCGTCTGTCGGGCGGAAATTGCCGGTACCGTCGCCCTCCAGGATGCCCTTATCGGTTAGGTAATAGATCTCGTCGTATGCCCAGAAGTCTTTCGCGACGTCTGCATAGGTAACTGCGCCTGCACCGGGAATCAAAACTCCGGCAAACAGCGAAAAGACCAGGCAGACAGCCAGAACGAGTGACATGGAACGCTTCATAATCTACCTCCTTAAAGCGATGTCATTTGTTTCGTGCGTCTATTAGACGTACGTGCAGGGGAAAAGGTTTCATTTTACTTTGATACCATGAAGCGATTATAGCACAAATATTATGTAAAGCATAGGGGGTTCACATAAAATTAATAAATAATCACGATGGTAATTTCAGGTTTTCCTGCATAGGATAACAGGGAAAGGGGTGCCGGCATGGAACTGGTGGTTTATCGAAACGACGAAGCGTTTGGAACCGCGTGGGCGGAGGAAGACGGTACGCAGTTGCATTTCCGCGCGAGGTGTCCGTTCCTGCCGGGAATTTACCGACTGTATATCCGGGAGGGAAATGGGGAGACGCTGCCGTTGGGCGTTTTGCTGCCGGAAGACGGCATGTTGACGTTACACCGTACAGTCCGCCGTCCCAGAAACGCGCCGCCGGGCCTGGATTTTTTCCAGTATGGGATTTTATGCGAAGGCGATACCCAGCCGGATCCGATCTCCGTCTCTCGCACCAACGGACAGGAGGAATCGGAAAAAGACGCTCCCTATGCCCGCTTGGACCGTTGGCTCGAAACATCGCGCCCGGAGAGTTTTACCGAAGACGAAGTTCTGCGCAAAACCCTTACCGGGGCACAGGGCGTTTTATACCGATATCGCGGCGGATGCGTGGAACTTGCCGTACCAGCATCCGATCACGCGCACCTCGCGCCGGTCCTGCTCTTCACGCGCGCCGAAACTCTGCGCGGCGGGACTTACTTTGTGCTCAAGCTTTCGGCTGAGGGGATGCCGCGCCGGGCAGATGAGCCCAGCACAAATTGAAAAGCTCTTCCAGCCGCTCGCTTCGGCCGTCCAGGTACAGGCTGCCGAAAAGCGCTTCCAGCGCAGTCGCCAGATTGTAGTCGGCGGCGGTCGTACTGTGCGGGACCCGATGTGATTTTGCATTGCGCGCACGGCGGAAAATATCCAGCTCCTCCTCCGTCAGGCTGTCCATGACGGCGCGCGCCGCCGCAGCCTGGGCCGAGGCGCAGACAAGCTCGACTGTGCGTCTGTGCAGGCGTTCCGCCGTGAGCTCGTGTGCGCACAGGCGCGTACGGACAAAGAGCTCAAACACGGCGTCTCCCACATGAGCCAACGCAAGACTGGAAAGCTCGCCGCGATGGATGTTTTCATAGGGAAATGTCAGGCGATTATCGCTCATTCTTCCAAGTAAACGCGGGCCATGATCTGCTTCTTTAACGGTACGTCGCGGAAATTTGTGCGGGTATTCGCAATTTCGTCCACGACATCCATTCCCTCGACCACGTGGCCGAACGCCGCGTACTGGCCGTCGAGATGCGGCGCATCTTCATGGACAATGAAGAACTGGCTGCCTGCGCTGTCCGGATCGGCGGAACGCGCCATGGAGATCACGCCACGGACATGCTTGATCGGATTCTCAACGCCATTTGCGGAAAATTCTCCTTTAATGGTGTAGCCGGGACCGCCGGTACCATTTCCCTGCGGGCAGCCGCCCTGGATCATGAATCCGCGGATGACGCGGTGGAAGATCAATCCGTCATAGAATCCCTCGCGGACAAGCTTTTCGAAGTTCTCGCAGGAGATCGGCGCTGCGGTGGGATCTAGTTCTATTTTGATTTTTTTTCCGTTTTCCATTTCAATGATGACCATACTATCACTCTCCTTCTTTTTTGTTCACAAGACAACCGTCCGACCGGCGCCTCGTCGGGCTGGCCGAGAAGCG
>CALWBW010000029.1 GCA_944376195.1 uncultured Clostridia bacterium
AAAGCCGTAAGCAAGAAATTCCGAATAAGCAGCCTGAATGATCCCATCATCCAGGGAATGATCCCTATTGGCCATGTGTTGACCTCCCCAAATTACGATAACGGCATAATCGATAACGATGTTATTATAACATCTATTTCACTGTTTGTCAATGAGAAGTCTGAAATGAAACAACAACAAATCTCGTCTCTTTTTGGTTTTTTCTTTCATTAAAACCAACCAAACAGAGGTCTGTCCTCATCCGTTAGATTGTTTTCAGTAAAATGAAAGTATCACAAAAGGTCCCCAAAATAAGCATCCCAAACAGCATAAAAATGAGCCATTGTCAGCACCTGAAATAACCGCTACCATTAGTTTGTCCAAGACTAATGAGGTGGCAGAAAGGTGCTAAGAATGGCTCGAATCAAGTATATCAAAGATTTCTACGAACAATTTACCCCTCGATTTCTGTGCCACCTTGGAATTTGAAGGTCATTCGTCCGTCGGCGTGAACGGTCACTGTGTCAATAGTGGTCAACCAGAGCTTTTCGTCAAACTCGGTGAGGGCATCCAATTCCTGCACCTCAAACATAAACGCTCCGATGGCTTCTGCCTGGGCTTCCCGTGCAGCTTTTGTAGTGCGGAGCTGTTCGAGCCGTGCCTTGGCTTTTTCATACTTCAATGCCAGCTTGAAAGAGAATTGATCCGTTATGTGCGGAGGTATCTTTGCCAGCCGCAGGTCACAATCATCACAAACGATAACGATTCCACCATATACGCGGAACGGAACGATCTCTGGCGTACAAATACCGTCATCGGGGGCGACAAGGATTTTCAACAGATACGGGCGTAGTTTGCTATAGAGAATGTCGCCCATTGAAAATACGGTCTTATCACCAACCGCTTTACGCTCACCGACTGTTTTATGTTCTAAAAGCCTGCCGCCTTTTTCGATGTCCTCCAAATCCAGTCCCCAAATCGAAGGATCGGCACTTGTTGCATTTACTTTCTGCTTAGTTTCTGCGTAGGTCGAAATGCTCCCCAGCCGCACCCATTCCCAGGAATCGGGTATATCAAACGGTATCTCGTCGGCAATGCTAACAGGCTCATTATCGCCGATTTTCTCATAAGGCAAATTATCGGACGTTAAGTAAAGATAAACGATAGCCCACAAATTAAACGGTAGCCCTAAAAACAAACGATAGCCCGCTGTCATCCGATACCTTCGAGGAGCGGATTGCCGGTGGGCTATCGATCTACTGGGCATCAGCAAAATCCTCAAAAGCCCAAACTCCCTTGAAATCAGGGCTTTTGGGCAAAAAGAAAGCACCGCAATCTTGATACCCATTGTATCAAAATTGCGGTGCTTCTTTGGTGGACCCGAAGGGATTCGAACCCTCGACCTCTCGGATGCGAACCGAACGCGCTCCCAGCTGCGCTACGGGCCCATATAACGGTCAATTTTGACCGTAATATGCATTTTTTCCGTGTTTACGAAGGAAATGCTTATCCAAAAGCTCCTGCTGCATACGCCCAACGGAAGCACCAGGCATAGAATCCGTCAAATACGCAAGTGCAGCAGCTTCTTCTAAAACAGCCGCATGATAAACGGCATCTGCAGCATCTTTTCCCCACGTAAACGGACCATGAGATGCCACCAATACCGCAGGACATTCCATTGCGTCACGGCCTGCAAACGTCTCAACAATTACACGCCCTGTTTCCAACTCATAGTCTCCAGAAATTTCTTCCGGAGTTAAAAGACGTGTACAAGGAACATCACCGTAAAAATAATCCGCATGCGTAGTTCCAAATGCAGGAATAGAACGCTTCATCTGAGCCCATACTGTCGCCCAACGTGAATGAGTATGTACCACACCACCAATTGTCGGGAAATTACGGTACAATTCCAAATGTGTCGGTGTATCGGAAGACGGACGCAACTTTCCTTCTACCGTTTTCCCGGAAGCAAGATCAACGACCACCATATCATCCGGCTGCATCTTTTCATAATCCACACCGGAAGGCTTTATAACCATCAGACCTTTTTCCCGATCAATTCCGGAGACATTTCCCCACGTAAAAAGAACCAAACCAAGAGTTGGCAATTGCATATTGGCAGACCAGACATCCTGCTTGAGCTGCTCCAACATGGGAACAACCTCCCTTTCATTTACCGACTGACCGTAATTATATCATGAGGTTTTAAAAATTGCAAGTGTTTTTTTTTGATTTTCTTCTTTTTCTTTTTTTCTTTCCTTTTTAGTTTTCAAGGTATTTCCTCTTATATATTTTCATCATAATGTTTATACTGGAGATAAACCGTTTCGTCATGTGAAAGACGAATGTATGGGAAGGAGTGTTTTTTTTTGAAATTGCGAAAATTTATTGCTCTCATTTTTGCCTTTGCATCTATTAGCTGTGCAACTTTTGCCACCTCAAGCATGTCAAGGGACGATATGCGGGAGCGTTGGAATGAACTTTCGGATCAAGAAAAATCGGAAGTTTATGAAATTTTGGACGATCGAACACAAACGGAAATTGCACTCTTGGAAAAATATGTACAGCTTGGCCTTTTAAATGAAAAAGACGCGCGTGAAATTCAAAATAAAATTGAAGAACGGGTTGAATTTGCCAAAGAAAAGGGACTTTTTCCCGGAGCCGGGAAAGGACCTCGTGAAGAAGGACGAAAAAAATCTCTTTAATAAATCACTAAGTTAATGCGGTGCGTAAAGTCGCACCGTTTTTTTCTTGTCTTTCCATGGAATCTTATACGAATGTGCCATTGATTATTTTTTCTCATCTGCTATAATGAAACGTACAAAATTTAAAAACAGGAGGGTTATTATGGATAATCATCTGCTGGCAATTGCCGAACGAATACGCGGTTTGCGTGAAATTCTTGATATTAGTACTGCGGAGATGGCTCGAATTTGCGGCGTCAGCGAAGCCGAGTATATGGAATACGAAAGCGGAACTCGTGATTTTACTTTTACCTTCCTTTATACTTGCGCGAATCGTTTTGACGTGGATATGATGGAGCTTTTGACGGGAGAACAGCCCAGACTGCGTGGTTATTGTCTGACTCGTGCCGGAGAGGGGCTGAATATCAAGCGTCGTGAAGGATTTTTATATGAAAACAAGGCCGCCTTGTTCCGCGAACGGCTTGCCGAACCCTTTATTGTAACGGCGCCCTATCGTGAAGAAGAACAGGACAAGCCAATTGCCTTGAGCTCACATGACAATCAGGAATTTGATATGGTTTTAGATGGCCAGATGAAGTTTGTGTATGACGGGCATGTGGAAATCTTGAATCCCGGCGACAGTGTTTATTATGATTCCAATCGTGGCCACGGCATGATTGCTGTGGGCGGCAAACCCTGTAAATTTCTCGCGATGGTAATCCGTCGAAATAATGAAAGGTGACTATTAGTTCATGAGTTTTGTATATGAAGACTATGTAGAAGAAACGCTTGCTCCTGATGGACAACTTCAGGATATCAAGTTTCACGTTCCGGAAAATTTCAACTTTGCTTATGATGTAGTGGACGTTCTTGCGAAAAAATCTCCTGATCGTCTGGCCATGTTGTGGTGCAACGACGAAGGGGAAGAACGGAAGTTCACGTTTTCCGACATCAGCCGTCTTTCCAATAAGGCGGCAAATGTCTTCCGTGATGCCGGTATTAAAAAAGGCGATATGGTCATGTTGGTTTTAAAACGGCATTATGAGTTCTGGTATGCTATCATGGGGCTTTGTAAATTAGGCGCCGTAGCCATTCCCGGTACGGATATGCTAATGACAAAAGACCTGGTTTATCGGTTTAATTCTGCTGGTGTTTGTGCGATTGTCTGCACAGCGGATGGTACCATTGCCAAAAGTGTCGACGAGGCGCAAGCGGAATCTCCTACTTTGAAGCACAAATTCGGTGTACGCGGTCACATGGACGGTTGGGATGATTTTGGTGCGCTTGTTGAAGCTGCTTCTGATCAATTTGACCGGGTTGAAAATAATTGGCGCGATATGATGTTGATGTATTTTACATCTGGTACAACGGGACAGCCTAAAATGGTATGGCATAACTT
Organism: uncultured Clostridia bacterium; assembly: GCA_944376195.1. GTDB lineage: Bacteria > Bacillota > Clostridia > Oscillospirales > QAMX01 > Allobutyricicoccus. The sequence goes on from CALWBW010000029.1 coordinate 4,063, forward strand.
TGCCTACCCCATTGCGCACATTGTTACTGCCCGTCACTGGCACGACGTAAACCCGGACGGGATTCATTTTACCATGGCAGAAACCGGTTGGGGAAAAGCTGTTTGGGGAAAGCTTTATGGTCAGTGGTTCTGTGAAGCTGCAATCTTTACTTATGATTATTCCTCTCGTTTTAAACCAGCTGACGCGCTGACGATGATTGAAAAATATCATATCACTACATTCTGCGCGCCTCCTACGATTTATCGTTTCTTTATTGCAGAAGATTTGTCTAAATTTAATTTGTCCAGTCTCAAGCATGTTACCATCGCCGGTGAAGCACTCAACCCGGAGGTCTTTTACGCGTTCGAAAAAGCAACCGGGTTAAAGCTTCGTGAAGGATTTGGCCAAACGGAAACAACGTTGACGGTTTTCACGCAGCGATATATGGAACCGCGTCCAGGTTCCATGGGGCGTCCCTCCCCTGCTTATCCTATGGATATTGTTGATGAAAATGGACAAAGCGTCCGCCCGGGTCAATCCGGAGAAATTGTCATTCGTTTGGATCATGGTTTTCCAATCGGAATGTTCGGCGGATATTTGCATGACGAAGAACGTTTTCAGGATGTTTGCCGCGGCGGTGTGTATCATACCGGCGATGTCGCTTGGCGCGATGAAGATAATTACTATTGGTACGTTGGACGTACGGATGATTTGATTAAGTCGTCCGGATACCGTATCGGGCCGTTTGAGGTAGAAAGTGTACTGATGGAGCATCCGGCTGTGTTGGAGTGCGCTGTAACAGGAGCACCGGATCCAATTCGTGGACAGATTGTCAAAGCCACAATTGTATTAAACCGTGGTTACGAGCCTTCCGATGCGTTGACAAAGGAAATTCAAAATTATGTAAAAGTTCATACGGCACCTTATAAATATCCGCGTCTGGTGGAATACGTTCCGGAACTTCCTAAAACAATTTCGGGTAAAATTCGTCGTGTAGAACTGAGAGAAAAACAGTAATAAAAAAAGACGGTATGCGCTAATAACTGTGCATACCGTCTTTTTCTATGTTTTATGGCTTACTCTTTTCTGCTTTCTCCGCGTCTGCTTTTGTCTTGTGTACAGTTCCGAACGGATGCTGCGGCGGTGCATAAATGGAATAAAGTTTGAGTGGAGCATTTCCGATGTTAATTACGTTGTGCCAGGTTCCAGCCGGCACAATAATGGCGTAATTTCCATTTATCCTCTGTCTTATTTGCAGTGACGTGCTGCTTTTTCCCATTACGACAAGCGCAGTTCCCTCCTCTACCCGAATAAACTGATCGAGATTAGGATGCATTTCAAGCCCAATATCCCCGTGAACCGGTATGCTCATGAGGGTCACTTGAAGATGAGTTCCAGTCCATAAGGCCGTTCTATAAAAAGGATTTTGCTTTGCAAAACGATCCATATTTACAACAAGAGGTTCTGCGCCGTAATCTTTAATTTCAAACGTATGGTTACTATGGTTAATTTGATTCACAGGTATTCCCTCCGATATCATATCTTTGCAATATGAGTATATGAAAGTTAAAGAAAGCTGTGAACTGTTTCAGCGTTTGATCTTGGAAGGGAAAATTTGAAAAGTAGTATTTTATCTTATATATTTTTGCCTTAAACAAGAAGAGTTTTTAATTTGGAACTGTCGTCTTGCAATTATCCCGGCATCTTGTTATAATTTTTTTAGGTTATGCAAGGAAGAATGTTAAAAGGGGTGAGCGCTTTGAAACCGTTTTTGTCAGAAGAATTTTTACTTACAAGCGACTATGCCAAATGTCTTTACCATGAGTATGCGGAACAAATGCCCATCATTGATTATCACTGTCACATTGATCCTCGTGAAATTTATGAAGATCATCATTATCAGAATATCACAGAAGTCTGGTTGGGTGGCGATCATTACAAATGGCGTGCCATGCGGTCTGCCGGTATTCCAGAAAAAGATATTACGGGCGGATTGCGGGAAAATCCTTATCGCGTTTTTGAAGCCTGGGCAAACACACTTCCACGCGCCATTGGAAATCCCCTTTACCACTGGACCTATTTGGAACTTAAACGGTATTTTGGCGTAACGGAACCTTTGAATGCAAAGATTTGCCGCAAGATTTATGACCACTGTAACGAAGTTTTGTCCCATCCTGACATGGGCGTGCGTGGGATTATTCAAAAGTCCAAAGTCCAGCTTATCTGCACGACGGATGATCCGGTTGACTCCTTGGAATGGCATGAGAAAATTGCTGCGGACCCCACCTGTCCTGTGAAAGTTCTCCCTGCGTTCCGTCCGGATAAGGCCATGAACGTGGATAAACCCGGATTTGGAGCATATATTCAGAAACTTTCCACCGTGGTAGGCTATTCGATTGATTCCTTTGCAAAACTTTGCCGCGCCCTTTCAGAACGAATTGCATATTTTGCATTACACGGATGCCGCGCCAGCGATCATGGACTGGATTACTGTGTTTATGAAGAGGCAGCCGAGTCGGAATTAAATGAAATTTTCATCCGCGCACTCCAAGGGCCCGTCTGCACAGTGGACGGGGACCGGTTTAAGACAGCTATTTTGCTTGCTCTTTCGGAAGAATATTCCAAGCGAAATTGGGTCATGCAGCTGCATGTCTCCTGCCTGCGCAATAATTCCTCTCGTATGTTTGCAAAACTGGGGGCGGATGCCGGCTACGATTCGGTGGCAACCGGCAATAGCGTTAAAAAACTCTCTCTGTTGCTGGATACCATGGAATCCCGCGGGATGTTACCCAGAACGATTCTTTATAGTTTAAATCAACATGACAATGAAGCGTTTGCATCTCTCGCAGGATGTTTTCAAACGGATTCAGACGTACCCTCCCGGATTCAACTTGGCGCCGCCTGGTGGTTTAACGATCATTATCTCGGTATGCGCAAACAGCTGACGGATTATGCAAATATCGGCGTTTTAGGGTCTTTTATTGGAATGCTGACCGATAGTCGGAGTTTCCTCAGTTATACGCGTCATGAATATTTCCGCCGGATTCTCTGCGATCTCATCGGCGGCTGGGCAGATCGCGGCGAAATTCAAGATGATATGGAAACACTCGGCGGCATAGTCCGGGACATTTCTTTCAATAATACGAATCGCTATTTTGGTTTTGGATTGGAAGAACAACATGGAACTGCTCTGTTATAAGACTCTCAAAAGTCTCTCTTATCCCGGTTACTTGTTGGAAAATGCACCGGTTCGTGTCCTTCAATTCGGCGAAGGAAATTTTTTGCGCGCTTTTGTTGACTATTTTATCGATATCATGAACGAGAAGGCGGGATTTCACGGAAAAGTATTGCTTGTCCAGCCTATCCCCCAAGGCCGCTGTGCGGAAATCAACGCACAGGAAGGGCTTTATACACTATATCTTCGCGGCAGCAAGCAGGGGCAGCGTGTAGATGAGCGTCGTATCATTTCTTCTATTGCAGGTTGTATCAATCCCTATCAGGAGTATGATGCGTTTCTGGCCTGTGCAAAGAATCCCGATTTAAGATTTTTGGTATCCAATACTACGGAAGCGGGCATTGTGTTTGATGAAAGCTGCCGTTTGGAAGACCGTCCTGCGGCCTCATTTCCCGGTAAGCTCACGCAATTTCTATATGAACGGTGGCGCAGTGGCGGTCGTGGTTTTTGGATTCTCAGTTGTGAATTGATTGACCGCAATGGACAGGTATTAAAAGCCTGTGTGCAACGCTATATAGAACTTTGGCATCTGGAACCGGCGTTTGCCGATTGGGTCGAACAAGATAACCACTTTTGCTCCACTTTGGTGGATCGCATTGTTACCGGATATCCGGAGCAGGATGCCGTACAAATGAATCGCGATAACGGCTATCTTGACCGAAATCTGGTTACGGCGGAATGTTTCGGTCTTTGGGTGATCGAAGCCCCTGATGCACTCTATTGTGAATTCCCTGTTCGGGAGGCGCAGCTTCCGATCCTTGTCGTCCCGGATCAAACGCCCTACAAACAGCGCAAAGTACGGATTTTGAACGGCGCGCATACCGGAATGGTTTTGGGGGCATATTTGGCCGGACAAAACATCGTCCGAGACTGCATGCATGACCCTGTAATCCGCAAATTTATGGAGCAGCTTATTTTTGATGAAATTATTCCTTCCATAAAAACGCTTCCCCAAGAAGAACTCCGTCAATTTGCAAAGGCTGTATTGGATCGTTTTGAAAATCCCTATATTGATCACAAACTGCTCGATATTGCGTTAAATTCTGTTTCAAAGTGGCGAGCCAGAATTCTTCCCAGCCTGCTCTCCTATTTTCATGAAAAGAAAACGCTTCCTGCTTGTCTTACGTTTTCTTTTTCCGCACTTTTGGAATTTTATAGCCGTGCAACGTTGCAAAACGGTATTTTTCGTGTCATGCGAGGCAAAGACCTATATGAAATTCGTGACGAGTACGCAGTACTTGCATTTTTCGCGGCACTGGATGCCCAGAATATACAGGCGCTGACGGACGCGGCCTGCAGGCGGAAAGATTTTTGGGGGATGGATTTGACGGAAATTCCCGGGTTTGCGGAAGCTGTAGCGACATATTTGGCAAATATTCGGGAAAATGGCGCCTTTGACGCAATGAAAGCTGTGATTTGTACAGAGGTATCGCAATGAATGCCATTCAGATTCATCCACGAGACAACGTGGCTGTGGCGCTTTCTCCCCTAAAAAAGGATACGGTTGTGCTTGGCGTAGCTTTGATGGAAGATATTCCACAAGGGCACAAGTTTGCGCTTGCAGACATTGCGCCAGATGCGGCTATTATAAAATATGGTTTGCCGATTGGTCATGCCACAACGCCGATCCATGCGGGAGCTCATGTCCATACGCACAATGTCCAAACCAATCTGTCGGAAGAAGCGGCTTATTCCTATCAGCCGCAGAAGATTCCTGTTCCTCCTCCGCACTTCCCCACCCCTACGTTTTCCGGATACCGCCGTGCAAACGGCCTTTGCGGGATCCGTAATGAGATTTGGATCATTCCCACTGTCGGCTGTGTCAATACCATTGCACAAAAGCTTGCGGATCTGGCCTCACAGGAAGCAGGAAACCGTATAGATGGTGTTTACGCATTTTCGCATCCATATGGATGCAGCCAGTTGGGGGACGATCACGCTAATACACGGCGGGTCTTGGCAGGATTATGCCGTCATCCAAACGCCGGTGCTGTCTTATTATTGGGTCTTGGCTGCGAAAATAACGCAATTTCCGGAATGCTGGAAGAAATCGGTTCATGCGATGCATCTCGTTTGAAATTTTTTGCCTGTCAGGATGTCCCCGACGAAATTGAGACAGGGCTTAGTCTTCTCAGAGAACTGATGGACACCGCCTCGGGCGATAACCGCGTTTCAGTCCCGATCTCACAGCTGGTGATTGGGCTCAAGTGCGGCGGCTCAGATGGATTGTCCGGCATTACAGGAAATCCCGTTGTTGGACGTTTCAGCGACAAATTGATTCAATACGGCGGCAGTACCATTTTGACGGAAATTCCCGAAGCTTTCGGCGCAGAAAGCCTGCTTTTTCATCGTGCAGTGAACCGTCAAGTATTTGACGAGGCGGTGCAGGCCGTCAATTGGTTTAAAAATTACTATCTTTCCCACGGACAAACCGTTTATGAAAATCCCAGCCCAGGGAACAAAGCAGGCGGTATTACCACTCTGGAAGAAAAAAGCTGCGGCTGTATTCAAAAATCCGGGTCAATGCCACTTTCCGGTGTCATTCGTTACGGCAGTCAGATCAAAACGCCCGGACTGAATCTGCTCTATAGCCCGGGCAATGATTTGGTCAGTTCCACAGCCTTAACGGCAGCAGGCGCGCACTTGATTCTCTTTACGACCGGACGCGGTACGCCGTTTGGCGCGCCAATCCCCACCGTGAAAATTGCAACCAACTCCGCGCTTGCTTCTCGTAAAAGCGCGTGGATAGATTTTAACGCCGGAACCGTTGTGGAAGGCGAATGCTTAGACGATGCGGCAACGCGTCTGTTTGAGGTTGTCAGGCAGATAATCAACGGGAAACAAACGGCGTCGGAGCGACTTGGCGCGCGGGAAATCGCGCTCTTTAAAGAAGGCGTCACACTATAAACCCTAGAAGGAACCCCCCGAAACATTTATTTGTTTCGGGGGGTTCTAATTATTGGTTGTTCATCTCATCTTCAATTGACTTCATCAGGTTCACGTTATACCGTTCATAGTCATTTAAAACAGTATAATCAAACTCATCCGGGCTGAGAGTACCTTCATACCAATCCTGGGATTCAAAATACTCCTGTAAATCTTCACTATCAAAAAGTCTTCCATGTCTTGCATAGATTTCATTACGCGCAATACGCAGTTCCTCAGCAGTATAGGCCTCGCACTCAGCTCTGGAAAGGTAGCGGCTGTCGCTGTCTTCGAAAATATAAACCGAAGAAGTGGGACTGTTTTCTTCTGTTGCACCATTATTTGAGGAGGAATCCGGTATTTCTGTGTCGACTTCCCGGATATCCAAAGCGCCGGTCGGAATGTGTTCTTCATCCGTCTTTCTGGCATCGCAAATACCAAGGACTTCGGAATTCATGGAGAAAGACGTTTCGTTCTGCCAGCTCAGCACAATGTCCTCCTCAGCAAGCGTCAGCGTTGCAGTTTCTTTGTCATATGTATAGGCAATCGGCCATGATTCAAACGGATTCTCCGGGTTTCCAAGGCCAAAATAATAGATAGTGAGAGAACCATCCTCCCCAAAATCCCAAATGGTTTCTTTCATCAAGGCTGTATCCGAATCCCAGACCCAAACGCCGGCCAAATCATATGAAGTCGGTTCCGTATTTCCCTCGGAATCCGTCTGTGCAGGATCCTCATCCGTTGGATTTATCGTTTCGTTCTGCTCCTCTGAGTCAGAATTTATGATACCGTTATTCGGATCCCCCAGATTTGGCTCTTCCTGCCCGTTTTGGAGGATCTGATATCCAATATAAAAGGCTGCGCAGAGTAACGCGGCAATTACGATTACCAAAACGATAACCTTACCTCTGCCCTTTCTTCGTGTATCTGTCTTGCGGCGATCCGCCCGACGATCCGGGTAAGCTGTGCGCGGCCTCTGCGGCACTGTTTGCGCTCTTACAGTCGTATTCTCCGTTTGCGTGGGAATTTCATAGGATACAGCATTTTCCGTGCCGCATTCCGGACAAAGTGTCTCATTTTCAGGCAGCTGTGCGCCGCACTTTTCACATTTCATAAGCACCCTCCATTTCTAATCATCTGTATATCATCCTGTTGCCATACCGGTTCAATACCGAAAATTATACCATGTTGATTCAGCCGTTGCAAGCAAAATCCAAAACATGGGATTACACAGCTTTTTCTCCGTATTTATATGGACGCATGAAGAAACGGAAAAGTTTCACAAACCTGTTGAACTTGAAAAAGTCCTGACTGTCCATTCATTTTATGAGGAATGCCACGTAAGCGGCATACAGAGTTAAGAGCATCCCTCCCTGTAACCGAGAACTTTTTTGTCGGATTAGAAGAGGAAGAAACGCAACGAATAGAATCACAAGGCATACCGGAAGATCCAGCTGGATAGTCTGCATGGAAAGCGGAAGCTGCCCCCCTGTTATTCCGGTACAGACCGGCAATACCATAGCTATATCCAACAAATTGGCACCGACCAGATTTCCCACAGACAGTGCCGCTTCTTTTTTTATAATGGCACTGATTGTTGTGACCAGTTCCGGTAAGGAGGTGCCAATTGCCAGCATAGTCAAAGCAATCACTCTTTCCGGAACTCCGAAAGCGTCTGCAAGCGTACTACCGCTCGAAACCAAGAGTCTGGATCCTGCTACGATACAGCCTGCGCCCAATACAAAGAATAAAAAATCTTTGCATTTTGGCCTCGCTCGGCGTCTCATTTGATTTTCTGATTCTGTGCGCCGGGCAGTTAGTCCATTTTCAATTAAAAAAAGGACAAAAAATCCCGCTAATAACAGCGCACCCCAGGTGGATAAATACCCGGATTGACTGGAAATCCACAAAAGTAAAACAGAACCGATTAAAATGGCGACCTGCGGAAATAAATCTGCCCTGCGGCATTTGATTTTCATAAAAAGCATCGCAATAGCCAATATGAGTCCGGTATTTGCTGTCACAGAGCCAACGGCATTTCCAATCGTTACATCCGTTTTTCCTGCGAAAGCTGCAACGGCGGAAACCGTTAATTCCGGTAGAGTGGTGGCTATACTGACGATCGTAGCACCAATGACGAAAGATGGAATACCCGAAGCTTTTGCAATGGAACTTGCTGCGTCTACAAAAATATCTCCGCCCTTTACGACCAATATCACGCCGATTGCAAATAGAATAAACGACATCCAAATGAACATAAAGCGCCTCCTCTTTCGACAGCATGTCCGAGTATCATGCAAAACGCCCACCATTTTTCGGAAACGACGTTTCGGAATACGGTGAGCGTTTTCTAGCGCCTGATTATGGAGGCATCTATATAAAACGGCGTTACCGTACAATTTTATAATATACGCGCGCCGTCAGGGTATAGACCAACAGATAAATAATTGCAAACAGGACAAATGTGGAAACTGTACTGACAATAAAGAGGGGCAGATCATAAAGGCCAAATACTTGTATGATTTTTACAATCATGGGAAATGCAAAGCAGATATGAATACCAGCTACTGTTAGCGGAAGGAAAAATACAGTAAGCACCTGGCTGCGAATCGAGGCACGGACCTCGGAAGGACTCATGCCGACCTTTTGCAGAATAGTAAAGCGCTCTCTATCGTCATATCCCTCCGTGATCTGCTTGTAGTACATAATTAAAATTGTTGCCATCAGGAACAGCAGCCCCAAGAAAATACCAAGAAAAAGGAATGCTCCATACATGGCAAAATACTCGTCTTCATTCATTTGCCTGCTATGAATGCCAAGCGTCGCATAGCCATTTCCCCTACCATTTGGTACGGAAATTTCCGAAAAATCTGTTTTCGTATTTGGATCTTTATAAATAAAGTCGCAGATTATTTCATAGAAATCCAGCTTTTCCTCATCGCTCCCTTCAATTGAAATTCCAACATAGCCACTTTGATTGCCACGATAGGTTTCCGTATTTTGATAGGCAGCTTGATAAAACCGTTCCACCGTTGCATCGTCTGATACCACAATCAACATGCTTTGAAAACCGGAAACCCGAATTCCGTCCATTTGTGAGATGCTATCTTCCAGATAAGCCTGTATACGATATTCCGTTCCAAACAGGGTAACGGTATTTGCGCTGTGATTTCCTTCTGGTATGAAGAGTAGAATCTCATCCTGATCCAGTTGAATATCCTGTCCTACATATCGACTATATTCCTCCTGCTTTAAAACCACCAGATAGCAGTTAATTGTGTTATAGTCAGAAGGCGCAAATACTTCGCCGTTTTCATAACCAGCGGATATGTTCCAATATTCGTACCAGGTTTCCGCTGTCACTTCATATCCTTTTTCTGCCGCAAGGTCCTCTAAAAATGAGGAATAGGAGGAGAGTGTATCTTCTTCCTGTCCTTCAAAACGCAAACCGATATCATAGGGGTACATCGCATCGATGTAACTGGACATGCCGGCGTATAACGTGGCTGTTGTGGAAACGGTAACTAAAACCATGGTAGAGAGTATACAGATATTTGAAAGTCCCACTGCATTTTGTTTCATACGATAGAGCATGCTGGAAATCGAAATAAAATGTTTGGTTTTATAATAATACGTTTTGTTGCTTCGCAAAATTTTCAAGAGTGTGATGCTTCCCGCAGTGAAAAGACAATAAGTTCCGATAATAACCAGAATAACCGCAATAAAGAACCACAGAATCGCATCGAGCGGAGATTTGACGAGAATGGCCAGCGTATAGCCGCCCGCCAGCGTGAGCAGGCCAAATAGGGCAAGAAATGCCTTGGTTTTCGGTTCCTTTTGTCCAACCTGGTTACTGCGCAAAAGATCAATCGGATTGGAAAGCCGAATGTGCCACAGATTATAACAGAGAATAACAAGAAAAATGACGGAAAATAATGTTACTGTTGAAAGTATAGCGGGAAAGGAAACGGACATACCCAACGGAACGGGGAACTGAATCAAGCGCATCAGCAACATATATACCAGCTTGGAAAACACAATTCCTGTTAAAATTCCAAGGAACAGAGAACCTAACCCCGTCAGAATAGTTTCAAAAAACAGGACGGAGGCAATGTGTCGTTTTTCCATTCCCAAAATATTATAAAGCCCCAATTCCCGACGCCGGCGTTTCATCAGAAAACTATTGGTGTAAAATAAGATTACCAGAGAAAAGATAGAAATGATTACACTGCCGAACGCCATATAACTTTCTACATATGCTGCCCCTCTGACAGATTGCAGACCCTCATTATACCGGATAAAGAGTACAATATAAAACATCGCCACAGCAAATGTACAGGTCAAAAGATAGGGATAATACAATTTGCCGTTTGAGCGGATGTTCGTTAGTGCAAGCTTTGGATAAAACGATATTTTACGCATTCCGCTCACCGCCTGTCGCAATTATAGTCAAAGTATCCGTGATTTTCTGGTAAAGTTCTTCATCAGACATCATCCCCCGGTATAATTGATGAAAGACTTCCCCATCTTTGATGAACAAAACGCGGTTGGCATGGCTTGCGGCTTTTACGCTGTGCGTCACCATTAGTATCGTCTGTCCTTCCCGGTTGATTTCCGCAAACAGACGCAATAAAGCATCTGTTGCACGGGAATCCAGCGAACCCGTTGGTTCGTCAGCCAAAATGAGCTGTGGAGATGTAATTAATGCACGCGCTACAGCAGCACGCTGCTTTTCCCCGCCGGACACTTCATACGGATACTTCTTTAAAATTGCTGAAATTCCGAGTCGTTCGGCAATCGGTTTTAAACGGGACGACATCTCCGCATAATGTACGCCAGCCAGAACCAGAGGCAGCAAAATGTTATCCTGCAACGAAAAAGTGTCCAGCAGATTAAAGTCTTGAAATACAAACCCCAGATTATCACGCCGAAAAGCGGAAATCTGTGAGTCGCGAATGGTGGTAATGTCGACATCTCGCAAAAGAACTTCTCCGCTGGTCGGTTTGTCAAGCGCCGCCAAAATATTTAAAAGCGTTGTTTTTCCGCTGCCACTCTCCCCCATGATGGAGACGTACTCACCCTCCTCTACTGTAAAATTGACATCGGATAACGCCTGCACTTTATTCCCGCCGAATCGGGTTGTGTAAATTTTTTTCAGATTTCTTACTTCCAGAATTGTCATGGCATGGCCTCCTCAAGATCTCTTTACAAGAACTAGTATAACGGAAAAGCCGGAATGTTTGCCATGGATTTGGCTTACATTCCGGCCGGAAACCTTACAAATTTGAAAGATAACAGGATTTTTGAAATCGTGGAACTAATACAGCTCTACTTTCCATCCTCCACCCGTTCGATCAAAGGTAAATTCACTGAGCTCCTCTGAATCAAAAACTTGCAGCAATTCCGCAAATTGTTCCACGCAATGGTATTCGCCAATTCTGGAACGCTCCAACCAGAAGACCTCCCCTTCTTCAGAAGAATGCAATTCACCGGAAAAGCGATTTGTCTTATGTAAAAACACGACATATCGGGCTCCGTTGTCTTTCTGAAACTGCTTGATACCGCAAAGGCGTGGTGCTTCAATCACCAGTCCGGTTTCTTCAAAAACTTCTCTGATCGCCGCATGAATAATAGATTCGCCCGGGTCAACGTGTCCACCCGGGAATACCACACCCGGCCAATCCGGGTCCACACGGTCCTCTACAAGGATCCGTCCCTGGTCATCGTATACCATTACCATATTGGTAAATTCTGCGCGTTCTTCTCTCTCCATCCTGCAACCTCTTTTTCTTCAAGCATCCGCTTGATAATCATATTCCTGCAAATCCACCAAAACACGCGTCCCGCGTCCCGGTTCTGATTCAATTGTAATACTATGCCCCAATTTATGTAGAATTCTGCGGCATAAATATAGACCAATGCCGGTCGAACGCGAAAAAGCACGTCCCTGATATCCGGTATATCCACGCTCAAAGACACGGGGAATGTCCTCCGCGCGAATGCCAATCCCGGTATCTTCCACAACCAGCGTTTTGGTAACATTATCTTTCAAATAAATGGAGATTGAACCTTTCTCTGTATATTTCAGTGCATTGGATAACAGCTGTTCCAAAACAAAAAGCAGCCATTTTTCATCTGTGACCACCTGTACGTCCGTGCCGTCATAACACAGGCGAATTTTTTTTGCAATAAAAATTGCGGCATATTTTCGAACAGCCTGACGAATTACCGTGTCCAAGGGCAAGCGGCGCACCAGTAGATCGGAACTGAGACTTTCTGATCGCACATATCCCAGAGCCATCTCGACGTATTCTTCAATTTTAAAAAGCTGAGCAGATAACTCCCCTGTCTCATCCACATTTTTCGTTTGCAGCAAAAGCCGCATAGCGGCAATCGGCGTTTTGATCTGATGCGTCCACATCGTATAATAATCTTCGTTTTCCCGGCGCACTCCCGCAAGTGAGGTTTCCAGTCGGCTCTGTTCGCGAATGGCCATACGAAGCAGGACAAGATAATCCTGTTCCAAAACGCTGCGGGGTTCTGGAAGCGTGTCCGCACTGAGAGGGGTAAATTGTGCTAATTTTTGTAAAAGAATGTGACGGCGCCGAAACCTTAGAAAATCAATGAGACAAACCATCAACCCCAGATAAAGGCAAATACAGGAGGCGTAAAGCACTGGCTCCACCGGGTACCCATACATGAGCGTAACTGCGGAAAATACAGCAATAAAAATAAGCGTCAAAAATATTGTTTTGACATGGGATTTTAAGTAGGAAAAAAAGAGCTTCATGCCTCCACCATATAGCCCAGGCCCTTACGGGTAACAATAAAATGCTGCAACCCAGCCTCCTCCAGTTTTTTACGAAGACGGGTAATATTTACGGTCAATGTGTTATCGTCAATAAAACAGTCCGTTTCCCATAAACGTGCCATTATGGCTTCTCTTGCGACCGCCTGCCCCCGATTCTCCATTAAAATATGAAGGATTTTAAATTCGTTCTTACTGAGATCAATCCGCTTCCCCCGGTAAGTCAAAGTAGCAGATCCAAGATTTAAAACAGCTCCATGACTTTCTAATAGATCGGATTGTCCCGCAAAATCATAGGTTCGCCGCAGCATTGCCTGAACTTTAGCCGTTAAGACACTTAAATCAAAAGGTTTCGTAATGAAATCGTCGCCGCCCATATTCATTGCGAGAACAATATTCATATTATCTGCCGCAGAGGAAATAAAAATGATCGGCACTTTTGAAACTTTTCGAATTTCCGCACACCAATAATATCCGTTATAGTACGGAAGCGAAACATCCATTAACACAAGCTGCGGTTCGTATGTCGCAAATTCGGCGAGAAGATCCTCAAATCGCTCTGCACAATACGCTTGGCAGCCCCAACTTTCCATATGAGTTTTTATGGCTTGTGCGATGATCTTGTCATCCTCGGCTATCAAAATTTTATACAAGAATACAGCACCTGAATTCAATTTTGAGATAACAATATTTTAGCATAGTTCGATTTTGTTGGAAAGTATCGTTTCCCAGAATTAAGAGGAACTTAAAAGTTTTTATCCGTCTTTTTGCGAAAAAGAGGCATAAAATTTCCCCATATCCTGTTTGGCAGGATATGGGGAAATCAACATTAGTCCTTAAACGCTTTTTCCACGCCGTCATCAAAAATGGCTTCGACTTCCTTGCTGGGTTTTTTATCGAGCAGCGTTACAACGACCGCTACCAGCAAACCAGTTAAGAATCCGGGAATAATTTCATAAAGGTTGGTATCAATAATTGTCAACGAAGCAAATTGATCATCGCTTAAGAAGATCAACCAGAGCAAGTCTGCTAATGCACCCGCCACAATTCCGGATGCCGCACCGCGGAACGTAAAGCGCTTCCAGAACAGGGAAAGCAAAATTGCAGGACCAAATGCGGAGCCAAACGCTGCCCAGGCACATTCTACCAAATCCATAATTGTGCCGCTTCCAGGATTAATGGCGATCAAGAGCGCCGCAACGGCGATTACAATAATGATGATTCTGCTTGCCGACATCATCTCACGGTCACTGGCATTTTTTCGAATAACCGGCTTATACACATCGCTGGCAAAAGCCGAGGCAGAAGTTAATAGCTGGGAATCCGCAGTACTCATGGATGCGGCAAGAATCGCGGAAAGCAAAACACCGGAAATAAAAGACGGGAAAATCTTTCGTACCATATTGATAAAAATTGTAGATTCATCTACCAATCCCGGCAGGAAAGAATGTCCCACCAAACCAACGACGGTCGCCATCGCTAGAATGATAAAAGTCCAGATGATGCCGATTCGACGGGATTTCCGAACTTCCTGAACAGAACGGATGGACATATAACGGACTAAAATATGCGGCATGCCAAAGTATCCAAGTCCCCAGCCAATACCGGAGAGAATTGTGGAAATACTAGCCCAGTCCAATTTTCCGCTCGGAAGCAAATTCCAGTAATTTTCAGATGTCGCCACAGACGGGACAACCCACTCAGGCGACGTCATCAGCAGACATGCACCAATCGGCGCAATCATCAGAGCGGCCAGCATCAGCATCCCCTGGAAAAAGTCCGTCCAACAGACCGCGTTAAAACCACCTAAAAATGTATAAATTACAATAATTCCTGCCGCTATGTACATGGCAATATTCTGGTCAATCTGCAATACCGTGTTAAAAAGCGTTCCACACGCTTTAATGCTGGAAGCGGCATAAACGGTATAGACAACCACAAACACGATTGCACAAATAATTTGCAGGCTGGTTTTTTGAGAACAGAAACGATTGGTTAAATACTGCGGAATTGTGATTGCGTCGTTTGCACGAATGGAAAAACTGCGCAAACGAGGTGCCACGAAAATCCAGCATAATGCCGTTCCAATCGCAAGGCCGACGGAAATCCACACCTGTCCCATGCCCAAAGCATAAATGGAACCCGGCAAGCCCATCAACACCCACGCACTCATATCCGACGCGCCTGCGCTCAAAGCAGCAACCCAGGCATTCATCTGACGGCCGCCCAAGAAATACATCTTTTCATCGCCGCCGCGCGTTTTCAAAAAGAAAACTACGCCGACCGCGACAACCAAGACCAAATAGAGGATGAATGCTAACAGTTCGCTATAATTCATGACGCCACTACTTTCCTGATAAAATTTTGGATAAAAAACAACATGTTTGCATTATAACGCATTTTATTTGCAAGAAATATTTACATAAAATTCATTTGTTGCTCTTGCTTTTTTCACAGACAATAGTATATTATATTTAGTAAAATGTTGTTATAATTGTTGTTTTTGTTTACTTTGTTGTATTTTTCTTTGCATAATTTAAATTGCTTTGAAAATGCTACTGATAAAAAGAAGGTGACGGATGCGCACGCTTACAACATTAGACTGGAAAAATTACGAGTCTGGCTGGCGTAGATATCGTCGCTTTGCCGTTCGCGCCGTGATTTTTCGGGGAAATGAACTTTTGCTGGTTCGCAATACTGGAAATGGATTTTATAAATTTCCAGGTGGTGCGATTGAACAAGGAGAATCCCATCTTGATACATTGATTCGAGAAACCAAAGAGGAAATGGGGCTCACAATCATTCCAGAAACAGTACATGCTTTAGGACGTATCCGCGAAATTCGTAAAAGTATCTACAGATCTCGAGAAATTTTTGATCATACTTCCTATTATTATTATGCAAAAGTAGGAGATTTTCTTTCAAAAGAGCAAATACATGCTTGTCAGGCAGAGTCTGGTTTCGAGCTTGCCTGTATTTCTCCGGAAACTGCATATCAGGTAAATTCTCGTTTTTTTTCAGAAGAACGTTACGCTTTTCTTTTAAGAGAGGCTTATATTCTAGAATGGTTAATAAAAAAAAGGAAAAAGACACGCGCCTCTCAGAGCAGAACTACAGGTGCTTTAAAAAAATCAAAAAACTTCATGTAAATGAGATGGTTTTCATACCATCTTTTTTTGCTTTTCTACTGTTTAAATATTTAGCGTTTTTTCAGTTTTTCAACATTACATATTTGATCCTCTGTCAACTGATACCGAATATCTATTGAAAAACTTATGCAGAATTATGAGATTTACTATTGAAAAAGCGTCACAAATCCCTTACAATAAAAGCGACAATATAATAGTGAGGAGATATTGATTCATAAGGAGGATAACATGAAAAAAGGTCGCAGATTTGCTGCCCTTTTGATGTTGATCTCTGCTGTTTTAACCGTTGCACTGAGCGGATGTTCAGGCGACAGGGCAGGTACAGCATCTGAAGATGATATTTCCAACACACCCGCGGGACTGGCAATTAATGTTGGCCTCGCAAAAGACCTCGACGATAGTCTTGACCCACACAAAACGGTATCGGCAGGAACTAAAGAAGTCTTGTTTAATGTCTTTGAAGGGCTTGTGAAGCCTGACTCTGACGGTAATTTAATTCCTGCCGTGGCCGAAAGCTATGTAATCTCCGACGACAGATTGACCTATACGTTCACGATTCGTGAAGGGATTCTGTTTCACAATGGAGATCCGGTAACGGCGGATGATGTTATTTATTCAATCAAACGCTGTGCCGGCATGCTTGAGGAAGAACCTGAAGCGCTCGTCACGGCGTTTTCTGTTATTACAGATGTTTACGCTGAAGACGACCGTACGGTGGTGATTTCGATTGCGTCGCCTGATCTGGAGTTTCTCTCCTATTTGACCTCCGCCATCATTCCGGAAGGATATACGGACCAGGCGACGGCGCCGGTCGGAACGGGGCCTTTCCAGTTTGTCTCACGCAGCGCGCAGGAAAACATTGTGTTAAAGCGTTTTGACGAATACTGGGGAGAGAAGCCGGAAGTGACTGACGTTACCTTCAAAATCATCACGCAGGATACGATTGTCACGTCGCTGCGTTCCGGTGCCATCGATTTGTGTGCGCATTTGACACCGGCCCAGGCAGCCGAGGTCTCCGGGCAATTTGACATCGTAAAGGGCGGTATGAACAGCGTATACGGCGTATATCTCAATAACTCTGTGGAGCCGCTTAATAACGTGGAGGTCCGTCGTGCGCTCTGCCATGCTATTAATGTGGAAGATATCATGGCGCTTGTTTTTGATGGGGAAGGTACTCCTGTCGGCAGCAGCATGTATCCCGCGTTCGGAAAGTATTTCTGTGAAGAACTCACCGGATACTATGAATATGATCCCGATAAAGCAATGCAGATGCTGGCCGACGCCGGATATCCGGACGGGTTTGATCTGAAACTCACCGTTGCGTCGAATTATACACAGTATGTAGAAACGGCGCAGGTGGTTGTGGAGCAGCTCAGAGCCGTGGGGGTCAATGCCGAAATTGAGATGATTGACTGGGGAACCTGGGTTTCCGAGGTTTACGCTAATCGTAACTATGAGGCTACCATTGTTGATTTTGACGCCTCAACCATGACGGCGCGCGCCCTGTTGGAGCGGTTTACTTCCGGTTATGCAAAAAACATTTCTTATTTTTCTGACGAAGAATATGACGCGTCTTTTGCAGAGGCTATTTCCGCCACAACAGACGAAGAGCAAATTGCAGCATATAAGCGCTGCCAGGAGATTCTGACAGAACAGGCTGCCAACATTTATTTAATGGATATGCCGGACATGGTGGCAATCCGCTCGGATTTGGAAGGTTATGAGTTCTATCCGATTTTTGTTGTAGATCTTTCCAAAATCCACGTAAAAGCTGAATAATCCCTAAAAAAGGAGGGCGGGAAATGCGATACTTTTTAAAAAAAATCATCTCACTCATTATTACATTGTTACTGGTATCCTTTCTCGCCTTCCTGACTTTTCAACTGATTTCCGGCGATCCAGTAACCCAAATGCTTGGTACGGAATATACAGAAGAGATGGCGGCGCATCTGCGTGCTCAGTTGGGGCTTGATGATCCGTTTCCCATACGATATTTCCGTTGGCTGGGCGGATTTATTACAGGTGATTTTGGCACATCCTATTCCTACAATGTACCGGTTTCTTCCCTGCTTAGCGATAAACTTCCGGTTACTGGATTGCTTTCCGCTTTTTCCTTTGTGCTTCTGGTGAGTATTTCTATTCCTCTTGGAATTTGGCTGGCCGCACATGAGGACAGCATTCCTGATAAGATTTTTACGGCCCTCAACCAGATTGCCATGTCCATTCCGCCCTTTTTCCTCGGGATTATGATGACATTGGTGTTTGGTTTGATGCTCCATCTTTTTGTGCCGGGCAATTATATTTCCTATCAAGAGAATTTCGGCGCCAGTTTGGCCTATCTTTTATTCCCGGCAATTGCCATTGCCATTCCTAAAATTGCGATGACCGTCAAGCTTTTCAAAAGCTCTCTTCACGCGGAATACCGGCGTGACTATGTACGCACGGCGCTCAGCCGCGGCAGTACTCGCCGGCGTATCCTTTATTCCCACGTTCTGCGTAACGCAATTATTCCGGTCGTGACATTTTTAGCGTTAACAATTCCGGAAATTGTGGCAGGCAGTATCATCATCGAGCAGGTTTTCACCGTGCCCGGTTTGGGACGTCTGCTCGTCAGTTCCATTTTAAATCGGGATTATCCCGTTGTCTGCGCCATTGTTATGTTGATTGCGGCGCTGGTAATTCTCATGAACTTTCTTGCGGATATTCTTTACCGTATCATTGACCCACGGATTCGGATTGATCAGGAGGCGTCAAAATGAAACGGTATCATATTTATACAAAAGCCGGTGGAATTCTCTCTGCCGTTATGATTTTGCTCATTGTTGTTGCAATGTTCTGGACGCCATATGACGCAACGGCGACAAATAGTGCGGCCAAACTCTCCCCGCCTTCCCTAGCACATTTGCTTGGCACAGATAACCTGGGACGGGATATTTTAAGTCGGGTCCTCGAAGGCGCCGGCACGACATTGCTCATTGCTGTGCTGACTGTTGCCATGGGTGCTGTTTTAGGTATTCTTATCGGCGCTTTCACAGGTTATTATGGCGGTCCTCTGGACAATATTCTCATGCGCATCTGCGATACCATTACGGCCTTTCCCAGCTTTCTTTTGGCGCTTGCAATTGTCAGTATCCTGGGATCCGGAACATATCATGTTGTGCTTGCACTGGGGCTTTTGTTTATTCCCAGTTTTGCGCGAATTGTCCGTGGTGAATATGCGCGCGCTGCCACACAGGCTTATGTAGATAATGCAAAGCTTATGGGAGCAGGTGCCCTTCGGATCATGTTTGTGCACATTCTCCCGAACACCAAAAGCGTTTTGCTGTCTGCAATTGCAATTGGGTTTAATAACGCTGTACTTGCAGAAGCCAGTATGAGTTACCTGGGGATTGGCGTTCAACCGCCCGATCCCAGTCTGGGCCGTATGCTTTCAGAATCACAGACTTACCTGCTTTCAGCGCCATGGTATGCCATCTCAGCAGGTGTAGTCATTATTTTGTTGATTCTGGGCTTTACATTGCTCGGTGAAGGTCTTGCAAAGGAGTCTGGACAAAATGCTTGAAATAAAGGGTCTGAAATTGACATTTCAGGGCAGTTCCGGTTTTGAAGTAATTCATAATATGAACCTGGCGATTGAAGAAGGAGAAATTGTCGGAATTGTCGGTGAGTCTGGATCCGGGAAAACTACGGCAGCGCTTTCCGTCGCCGGCCTGCTCGACCGGCGAAAAGTACAGGCAGAAGGCAGCATTCTCTTAGATGGTATGGAACTGCTCTCCTGTTCGGAAACAGAGTATCAAAAAATCCGTGGTCGAAGTATTTCCATGGTATTTCAGGAACCGCTTTCCTCTTTGGATCCTTTAATGAAAATTGGTCATCAAGTCGAGGAAGCCCTAAAATTGCATACCAATTTAAATCGCAAACAACGCCGTCAGGCTGCTATCGGAGCGCTTCGCTCTGTAGAACTCTCCGATCCGGAATTAATTTATGAAAAGTACCCACACGAACTTTCCGGGGGGATGTGTCAGCGTGTCATGCTGGCTGCGGCAATTGTTACGCATCCGCGGTTATTGATTGCAGATGAACCTACTACAGCGCTGGATGTTAGCGTCCAAGCGCAGATCCTCTCCTTAATTCGCAGGCTTTCTCAGGAATATCGAATGTCCGTTCTTTTTATTTCGCATGATTTGGGCGTTATTCGTATGCTATGCGACCGCGTAGCTGTCATGCGGGATGGCTATGTCGTTGAACAGGGCCGCACGCAGGATATTTTTGAACATCCTGCCCATGCATATACACGTACATTGGTTGCAAAAATTCAAAAGCGAAATGATTTTCTTGAAACAGATCGTGATCCGGTTTTAAAATTGGAAAAAGTCAATGCGTTTTATCGCAATGGACGCAACCGCCGCCAAGCTCTTTATGACGTTTCTTTTGAAATACGCCGTGGTGAAATTTTAGGATTAGTCGGAGAGTCCGGATGCGGTAAATCCACAACTGCAAAAGTCATTACAGGGATTTTGCCGGACTATACCGGAACAGTCGAGCGTTATGGCGTACGTCCTCAAATGGTCTTTCAGGATCCCCTCTCCTCGTTAAATCCCTCTAAAAATATTTCCTGGCTATTGGAGGAACCGCTTCGTATTGCAGGAGTTTCCAAACTGTCCAGACGGGAATCGGTACGCAACATCTTGGGGCGTGTCGGGCTTTCCGAAGAACACCTACGCCGGCGGCCTGCCGAACTTTCCGGCGGTCAACGTCAGCGCGTTGCCATCGCCGCTGCATTGATTCAGCGCCCGGCGCTAATTGTTGCCGATGAACCGGTTTCTGCGCTGGATGTGACCATACAGACGCAAATTCTGGACTTGATGTTGGAGCTGAAACGAGAACTTGGGCTTTCCTATCTCTTTATATCGCATGATCTGGGCGTTATTTATCGCATCTGTGACCGCGTTATGATTATGCGTGAAGGCAGGATCATCGAACAGGGTTCTGTTTTGGAAATTTATCAGCACCCCAAAGAATCTTACACCAAACGTCTGGCTTCCCTTGCCGGTGAAATTCAATAAAATAGAAATCTTATTTAAAACCCGGGCAAAACTTGCGTTTCCCCGGGTTCTTTTTTCATGAATTATTTCAGGATATAATATAAAAGCCATATTAACCCAGGTCATCCCCTGCTATATTGCAAAAGGGACAGAAGATTTTTGAACCTTCTGTCCCTTTTAATGTCTTATAACTTTCCTATGATTTGGAATTCGGACAGCCTTTTCTAAAAGAACTGTCAGCTCCGCTTTTTGACTTTACTTCTTTTCATCTACGTTCCGCTCGATGGGAGGCATCCAGGGAGGAGGCGGCGCAGCGCGATCCGACTCATTGCGTTCCCGTTCCGCACGACGCTTAGCTTCCTCTTCCGCACGGCGACGTTCTTCTTCCGCACGGCGCTTGGCTTCTTCCTCAGCATGCAGACGATTTTTTTCTGCCTCGTCCGCTTCAATTGCTGCAATATCATCGCCAGCCATAATACGATTAAAGACCTCTCCATCCATGGACTCATGTTTCAGCAAATATCCGGCTACAGCGTGGAGGCTTTCCAAGTTGTGATTCAAAATTTCCTCACACTTGTGATAAGCTTCGTTGATATAATTTTGAATCTCATCGTCAATTTCAGCGGCAATCTTTTCCGAATAATTGCGCATTGTGGTGTAATCCTTACCCAGGAAAACCTCATCATGCGAAGACCCATAGGTAATCGGACCGAGACGGTCGCTCATACCGTACTTGGTAATCATTTTACGCACGATATCGCTCGCACGTTCAATATCATTGGAAGCGCCGGTGGAAATATCGTTCAAAATCAATTTTTCTGCAACACGTCCACCAAGCAGCGCAATGATGTCTTCCAGCATCTCGGATTTTGAGGCATAGCTCTTATCCTCTGACGGCAGATTCAAATTGTAACCCCCTGCTCTACCGCGCGGGATAATGGAAATCTGATGTACAGGATCTTGTGTTGGAAGGAATTTATTCACAACCGCATGACCCGCCTCATGATAGGCAGTCAACCTTCTATCTTTTTCGGAGATGACACGGCTCTTCTTTTCCGGTCCCATAATGACTTTGACAAAGGCTTCTTGCAATTCAGGGTTTCCAATCCGCGTTAGATTACGGCGTGCAGCAAGAAGCGCCGCCTCGTTTAAGAGGTTTTCAAGGTCGGCTCCAGTAAATCCCGCCGAAGTCTTTGCGATCGCTCCGAAATCAACATCCGGTTCCAGCTTTTTATTTCGTGCGTGCAGGCGAAGAATCGCCTCACGGCCCTTGATATCCGGCAACCCCACATAAACCTGACGGTCAAAACGTCCGGGACGCAGCAAAGCTGGGTCCAAAATATCAGGACGGTTGGTTGCCGCAATAATGATCACGCCGTCGTTCGCACCGAAGCCGTCCATTTCAACCAGCAACTGGTTCAACGTCTGCTCCCGTTCGTCATGTCCGCCACCGAGCCCAGCGCCACGATGCCGACCAACCGCGTCAATTTCATCGATAAAAACAATAGCCGGTTGTTTCTTTTTGGCCTGATCAAAGAGATCACGCACACGGGAGGCGCCGACACCCACATACAACTCAACGAAATCAGAACCGGAAATGGAAAGGAATGGCACGTCCGCCTCGCCGGCGACTGCCTTGGCAAGCAAGGTTTTACCGGTTCCAGGAGGGCCGACTAACAAAACGCCTTTTGGAATTCGTGCACCAATTTCCGCAAACTTTCGCGGATTTTTCAAAAATTCCACCAGTTCCTGAAGTTCTGCCTTTTCTTCGTCCGCGCCTTCCACGTCCCGGAAGGTCACCTTCCGTTTTTCATCCGATGCAAGACGCGTACGTGCTTTGCCAAAGCTCATTGCTTTTCCGGCACCGCCATCGGAACGGTTAATCATATAATACCAGAACAGGCCAAAGATTACGATCATAATGAGATACGGAACCATACTGACCCACCATGGAACCTCACGCGCCGCAATTACATCATAGTAAGTCAACACGCCGGTTTCTTTCTGTGCTTTGATCAAATCGTTCAAATCAGAGAAAAAAAGGTTCCAATCCGGCACCAAATAGTTGACAATTGCGCCGTCTTTTAATTGCATCTGAAGGGTATCCCCATCCAGAATAAAGGCTTCAACCTGCTCGTTGTAGAAGAAATCCAAAATCTCAGAATATTTTGGTCCACTATTGCCTGCGGAATTATACATCACAGCAATCGTTCCAATTAAAATAATTAAAACGATAACATAAAATCCAATTCCTCTAAAACTCTTGTTTTTCAAGCGCTCACCCCTTTTATCTCGTTCTTTTTTAGCTGTACATTTCAGGCTTCAATACGCCTATGTACGGCAAATTGCGATATCGGCTGGCATAATCCAAGCCATATCCCACGACAAATTCATCCGGTATTTCAAAACCACAGTAATCAATCTCAACCGGTATTTTCCGTCTGGATGGTTTGTCTAGGAGAGAACACAACGCAAGGCTCGCGGGATTCCGTTTCTTGAGTAATTCCAATACGCTTTTCATGGTATACCCACTGTCAACAATATCCTCGACCAAAAGAACATGTTGTCCTTCTACATCTTTGACATCCTGTTTAATGGTAATCACGCCAGACGACTCTGTACTGTTTCCATAAGAAGACGCGATCATAAAATCAATTTCGCAGTGGAGGTTGATATTCCGAACCAGATCGGACATAAAAATAAAAGAGCCCTTTAGCATACCGATTACAAGCAGAGGCTTTCCCTCCAACTTCTCCTGGTAATCCTCCGTGATCTTCGCCGCGAGTTCGCTTACTCGTGCAGCAAGCTCCTCCTTCGACAGTAGGATCTTACATAGATCATTGGATGCCGTCATCATTGATGTATCCTCCATGTATGTCTGAAATTTGTATCATAAGCAGTTCCTTGGTCTCAGCAGTTACCGCCGCACGGCGTGCAACTCCCAAACCATCCACTGCAAGAATACCACGTTCATCACAAATAACCGGAACAAGGTCCCGTCGAAAGCGCGGAATTTTCGCGTCAACCATAGCTTTCTTCAAGGATTTTCCATAAAGATGTCCCGCCAAATGAATATAGTCACCCTCTTGCCTAGCCCTTACCGAAAGTATACCATAGATACGTGCAGAATCAAAGTAGAATTTATGAATGAATCTGAAATTCTGTGACAACCTTGGCGTAATATTGCAGGAAATTTCTATGCCAGCCTCACGGAAAAGTGTTGTTTTTCCGATTTCCAGTGTCCTAGTAATCAGCTTTTGGGGACTGGAGAACCGAGTAAAGCGGATCTTCCCATATTCCCTGCGGACAATCACACCGGCCGGTAAGACTGCGTGTGCAGAGGGATTTCGCGAATGAATCAAAGCGTTTACCTCTTCACAATTTGCTGATGTGAATTGTGGACCGTCCGGAGCGATTTCCTGATAAAGTCTTGCGATAAGACGCCCGAAAACCGCAGGGTGCAGCGCAGACAGCGCATGGGTATCACAAGCGCCATCCACAACCAACGCCTGATATGCGTCTTGCACAGCCAAGTCAATAAAATCCGCATCCTGCCGAAGGCGACGCTGTGTTTCCGCCGCAGTTTCATAAAGTGACGGATTGAGCCGTTCCAACTCCGGCAGGACATGACGGCGAATGACATTCCTGGTATATCGCTCGCTTTCATTGCTTGAATCCGTCACATACGGCTCATGGATTTCTTTTAAATAACATTCAATTTCTTCGCGAGAGACGCGGATCAGAGGCCGAATAATCGTATAGTCGTTTTCCCGACGTACCGCAGGAATTCCCGCAATTCCTGCAACCCCAGTCCCACGCGTCAAATGAAACAGGGCTGTTTCAAGATTATCCCTTGCATTATGTGCCGTTGCAAGGATTTTTATGCCGGTTTCCTGCATCAATTCCTTAAAAAAGGAATATCGCGCATCTCTTGCGCACGCCTCTATTCCCTGTTTGGTCCGTTTCGCACACTCCGCCACATTCACTTGCCTTACATAAAGCGGTAGCTGCAAGCGGCGGCACAGGGTACGGACAAATGCTTCATCAAAGTCACTCTCCGGTCCGCGCAAACCGTGATTTACGTGCGCAACCTCCAAAGATAGTCCCAGAGAAGGTGCCAACGCGCAAAGCGCAAACAGCATCGCCGTGCTGTCTGCGCCACCAGAAACTGCGCACAGAATCCGCGCACCATGCTCAAACATATGCTCACTGCGGATCGTCCGCTCAATTTTTTCAACCAGCTCCATGAATTGTATCCCTTGAGGAAAACGTGGTGTATTGGCCCATCCAATGCAGCTTCACTGTGCCCGTCGCGCCATGACGGTTTTTTGCGACAATACACTCAGCCGTATTCGGATCTTCACTTTCTTTATTATAGTAATCGTCCCGGTAAAGGAACAGCACAACATCCGCATCCTGTTCAATTGCACCGGATTCCCGCAAATCAGAGAGCATGGGCCGCTTATCCGCCCGCTGTTCCGCTGCACGGGATAACTGCGCACAACACAAAACCGGAACGTTCAATTCCTTTGCCATGATTTTTAAGGCGCGGGAAATGTCACTCACTTCGGTTGTACGATTTTCCACTTTTTTACCGGATTGCATCAACTGTAAATAGTCAATGATAATAAGGCCCAACTGATTTCCCAGACGCCGGCATTTGGATTTCATGTCGGCGACTGTTAAAGAGGGGTTATCATCAATATACATGGCCGTTTTGCT
Source organism: uncultured Clostridia bacterium (assembly GCA_944376195.1). Classification (GTDB taxonomy): domain Bacteria; phylum Bacillota; class Clostridia; order Oscillospirales; family QAMX01; genus Allobutyricicoccus. Next base: position 29,927 of record CALWBW010000029.1, read on the forward strand.
CAAAACCTCACTCGCGTGCGCAAGCCGTCCCCATTCGTCGTCATTCAAAGTACCTGTTCGAAGTTTGCGCGAGTCAATCAACGCCTCGCTGGACATCAATCGTAATCCCAATTGTTCACGAGACATCTCAAGCTGAAAAATGACAACTGCTTTCCCAGTTGTTTTGGCGGCGTGCAATCCGATATTTAACGCAAAACTGGTCTTTCCCATACCAGGACGAGAGGCCATCAGCACTAAATCTGAGCGGTTTAAGCCGCTGATAAAGGTGTCCAGCTCACCCACGCCCGTTGGAATACCCGGAAGCTGCCCGGCATTTCGCGCCAATTCATCCAACTGCTCATAGACATCAAAAATGACAGACTTGATGTGGTAAAGCCCCTTGATTTCACGGCCTTCCCGGACGTCGTATAAAAGACGCTCTGCATTTTCAACAATTTCCTGTGCGCTTCCCTCTCCGGAATAAACAGACTCT
>CALWBW010000030.1 GCA_944376195.1 uncultured Clostridia bacterium
TGTTTCGCGTATGAAAACTTCCCGTGTGGTCATGTTGGCGGGACCGTCCTCTTCCGGAAAGACAACAACGGCACATCGGCTGACTGACGAATTAAAAAAACGGGGAATTCATGCCGAGACGGTTAGTATGGACGATTATTTTCTGACCATGGATCGAACAGATCATAGTATTGATTACGAGGCACCGGAACGGATGGATATTGCGCTGCTGCAAAGGCATATTGCGCAATTGGATGCGGGCGAGGAAATCGAAATTCCCTATTTTGATTTTACAACTGGCATTCAGTCGCAAGGTTCCCGTACGCTGCGGCTGGGAGAAGGAGAGGTGGCAATTTTTGAGGGAATTCATGCTCTTTCCGACCTTTTCTGTTCTGTAGGTGATCCGACCGGCATTTATGTCAGTGCGCGCATGCGTATAACGAAAAACGGCGAAGTTTTTATGCCGCCGGAGTGGCTGCGCTTTGTCCGCCGAAGCGTACGCGATGAATTGTTCCGGGATTCCAGTTTTTATCGGACGCTGGGCCTTTGGAAAAATGTACGCCGGGGAGAAGTGCGCTATATCTTGCCTTCCAAGGAAAATGCGCATGTACAGATCGACACCTCTTTGGCCTATGAACCCTGCCTTTTCACACAATTTGCCGAGAAAGAATTGGCATTATTGCCGGAAAAGGAATTGCGGGAGCGGGAACTTGGCGGTATTGTGGAAGCGTTGGCTGCATTTCCAGAGCTGCCTCCCGCTCTCGTACCGGAAGATTCTCTGATGCGGGAATTTATTGGAGACGCTGGAATTCCACTTGTTCATTGAAGTTTAACTTTCCGCTGTCTTGCCATTTTAACTGAATTCGTATATAATGAAGTTGTAAAAGCAGAAGACAATTGCATGACGTTGTTTTCTCTTTTTGGTTTTCTGTATGTGTAAAAATTGAAATAAGGAGCGTGTGGCATATGGACGCAAAAGTACGCGAGATTTTAATGAAGGTGAAAGAGTCTGCTGTCGACGCTGGGCGTAGCGCCGGAAAAGTTGCCACGGATCTTGTAAATCAGGCAAAGTTGAATTTGCGCATTGTGGAGCTCAATTCGGAGATTGAAAGCGCATATAAGAATTTAGGTAAAATGTTGTATGCTGTCCATACCGGGATTGAAATTCAGGCAGATTCTATTGATGAAACGCTTACGGCGATTGATGTGAAGAAAGAGGAAATTCAGGAAATCCGCGAAACACTACAAAAAGCGAAAGCCGGTTTGATTTGTCCGGTGTGTGGAAAATTTGTCGGAAAGAAAGCAGCGTATTGCTCAGCCTGTGGGGCAAAGATTGAACGCGATGCTTCCTGTGCCGCTGAAGAGGAAGAGGATTTGACTGTTCCTGCGGCTGACGGTTGCTGTGACGGCGATATGTTTGAGGAGCCTGAGGATTGTACATGCGTACCGGAAGAAAATCTTTCCTGTGATGTCATCCCGCCTGAGCAGGAGTCGGTTTGTGACGCCTGTGACGAAACGGCAGACGATGAGACCAAATAATAGCATTTAGTTTGATTGCGGATCGGTGGGGGGATGAATTTATCCCCCTGCCTTTTTTATTTTAATACGATGGAGCAGAATATGGATGTATTATTTCAAGATATTACAATTGTAACTATGAACCCACTCGAACCAGTATTAGAACACGCATATTTGGGTACGCAGTGCGATAAGATAGTGTATGTCGATACCAAGAAGCCGGAGGAACCGGCAAAGAAAGTGATTTCCGGAAAAGGCCATGTCTTGATCCCCGGATTGGTCAATGCGCACACGCATATTGCCATGACGGCGCTTCGCGGTTATGCGGACGATCAGACATTGACAACATGGCTTTTTGATAAAATCCTGCCTGCCGAAGCACGTTTGACAGGAGATATGGTGTATCACTGCGCGCGTCTGGGTATGCTTGAGGCGATTGCCTCCGGAACCACGGCGATTTGTGATATGTATTTTTCCGCCCCCCAAATAGCGCTGGCTGCCAGTGAACTTGGCATCCGCGCACACGTAGGAAATGTGCCATTGGAAACTGGGGAAGGCTTTAACTTGGCAGATGGTTCTATTTCCGATACTTATGAACTTCTTACACGTTTTGCGGAAGATCCATTAATTACGGTTTTTACCGGCGTTCATGCGGTACATAATTCGAATCCTTCGGTGTGGAGTTGGGTGAATGGTGTGGCGGACAAATACAATTTGCCGTTTTGTATGCATATGTCGGAAACTGCAGAAGACGTGGATTCGTCTTTCCGTAAATTTGGAAAGACACCGACTGCTGCTTTGGAAGCGGCGAAATTGTTTCATCATCCAACTGTAGCAGCGCATTGTGTTCATTTGACAGATGAGGATATTGCCATTATGCGAGAGTACGGCGTGACGGCAGCAAGTTGTCCGGTGAGCAATTTAAAGCTCGCTTCCGGGATTGCCCCGCTCACTAAATTAAAGGAGGCCGGCGTCAACATTGCATTGGGGACAGACGGCGTTGCGTCAAATAACAACCTGGATATGTTTGAGGAAATGAAGTTGTCTGTACTTCTGCAAAAAAATCTCACTGGAGATGCAGCGGCACTTTCCGCTTATGATGCGCTGTATTTTGCTACGGTGGGCGGCAGTGTTGCATTGGGACGAGGTGAAACATGCGGCCGTTTGATGACGGGATTTGATGCGGATATTGTCATGTTGGATTTTACGGCGCCCCATTTAAATCCTTGCCATCATGTAATTTCCAATCTGGTCTATGCAGCCCGCGGGTCAGATGTCGAATTGACGATGGTCCGAGGACGAATTCTTTACGAAAACCGTCAATTTACGGTTGCTGATCCGCAAAAGGTTATTGCTGATGCCAATTCGCTTGTCGCGTCTGTTTTCCGCAGTTGATTGAGGAGATTTCTGGAGGGATCCATTGAAAACGATTAGATTCCATGCACAAAAGCAGAATTTCCTGGAAGGCACGTTGATCTTGATGCTGGCAAATATCCTGATTAAACTCATTGGCGCTATTTTTAAAATTCCGCTGAAGAATTTAATTGGCGGAGACGGCATGGGAATTTATAATACTGCCTATACGGCTTATGCCTTCCTTTTGACCATTGCGACAGCCGGCATCCCGGTTGCTGTCAGCCGTATGGTAGCGGAGGCAAACGCGCTGGGTAGAAGTCGGGAGATAAAGCGAATATTTCGTGTGTCTCTTTTAATTTCCATAATAGTCGGCTCTTTGCTGACTCTGGCATTGTTTATCTTTGCCGATCCATTTGTGGAATCTATCCCGAATACGCGTGCGCTGTATTCGGTGATGATGTTTGCCCCGGCATTGTTTTTTGGCGCTGTGGTATCTGCTTACCGTGGTTACTATCAGGGCATGTCGAATATGTACCCAACCGCGATTTCCCAGGTTATTGAGGCGGTATCACGGCTGATTTTCGGATATCTTTTTGCCTTACTTGCATTGAAACTTGGGTATGGCGTGGAAATTGCCGCTGCGGCAACTATTTTGGGTGTCGTACTGTCTACTGTGGCCGGAATGGGTTACATGATTTTGCATGAGGCCGTTGCGGGCACCATACGAAAGCTTCCCACGGGAGAGCCAAAATCAACGCGGGATATTCAAAGGCGGCTGTGTAATATTGCATTGCCGATTACGCTTGCTTCCGGCGTAATGTCACTGACCAATTTCATTGATATGTATGTGATCCAAAATCGCTTGCAGGTGATTGGTTATACAGAGCAGGGCGCCAGTACACTATATGGGATTTATGAAACCATGTGTGTGTCTATGATGAATCTGCCGCAAACGTTGATTGCGGCGGTGACAGTCAGTCTGATTCCTATGATTGCAACATCCATTGCCCAGGGAAACCATGGCCGCACCAGACGAACAGTGGAGAGTTCTTTGCGTCTGGTTTCTCTGATGGCGTTTCCCTGTGCTGTGGGATTGTTTGTGTTGGCAAAACCGGTACTTTCGTTGCTTTTTCATGAAGATGTGGAAACGGCTGCACCACTTTTACAGTCCCTGACTGTCGGAACAGTTTTTATTTCGTTTGTGTCGATAACCAATGCGATTTTGCAGGCTATGGGCAGGGAAAGGGTCGCGCTTTATAGTATGTTGACCGGATCAGCGATTAAACTGGTTGCGAATTATTTCTTGATAGGCATACCGGAAATCGGAATTTCCGGCGCCCCGATTGGAACAGTAGTCTGTTACGCTGTGATTATGTTGATCAATTTTGTGGTGATTATCCGGAATCCACAAGCGGTTCCACGTAAGTGGGGGAGTATTTTTAAACCTGCGCTGGCTTCTGCCGTGATGGGTGCGTTTGTCTTTTTACTATATCCCTGGCTGTCTTCTGTGCTTGATGCAACGCTTGCAACGGTATTTTTAATTTGTTCCGGCGCTGCACTTTATATTGCCGCCCTGATTGCAATTCGCGGTTTTTACCGTGAAGATATTATAATGTTGCCAAGAGGGGAAAAAATAGCGGATTTTTTGAAACTACCGAAAGAAAATTAATTTTGCTACTTGCATAAATGCTTAAATTGTGGTAATTTTAAAGTGGAAGCGGTTTTTACCCATCCTAAGAAGGAACTTAAAAAATGTTTGCTGGATGATTTGCTGTTTTCCACACCTTTTGTTTGATGCAGACCGAATCAAAATGGATAAAACGGCTAAATTTATACGAAAGGGTGTAAAGGTTATGAACAGGAGCGAGATGATTACTGTCATCGCAGAAAGACTCGGCATTTCTCGAAAAGAAGTAAGCCGTGTGCTGGATGAGCTCAATGATGTGACAGTTGAGGCGCTCAAAAAAGGGGAAAAAGTTACGCTTTCAGGTTTTGGCAGTTTTGAGTTGCGTGTCCGTTCGGCACACACCGGTCATAATCCCCGAACAGGGGAGCAGATTGAGGTAAAGGAGACCCGTACAGTTGCTTTTCGTCCTGGTAAGGTGTTAAAGGCTGCGGTAATGAAATAAAAAATGCGTCTTGATAAATATTTGAAAGTTTCCCGTCTGATAAAACGCCGTTCTGTGGCAAATGATGCTTGTGACAGTCAGCATGTTTTGGTGAATGGTCGTGAGGCAAAGGCGTCGTATCAGGTAAAACCGGGAGATGTGATTGAAATAGGTTATGGAGCACGTAGGTTGAAAGTGGAAGTTCTGGTTGCAGAGGAGCATGCGAATAAGGCGGAAGCTTCCGCAATGTATCGAGAAGTTTAGGAATACGAAATGTTTTCCGGCATATACTGCAATATCACAGATAAAAGAGGTGTTGCAGATGGCATTGGAGGACACGAGGATTCAAATTCCACATAATATTATCATGCAGAATCGTGAGAAACTTTCTGTTTCCGGCGTTGAGGATGTCGAAAATTTTGATGATCGGGAAATTGTGATGTATACATCCCGTGGAAAATTAACGATACAAGGAACGGATTTGCGTATTGAGCGTCTTTCCGTAGAAGAAGGGGATTTGACGATAGAGGGAACCATTGATACGTTGGTATATTCTGCGCAGACGCGTGGCCACGGTGGTTTCCTTTCCCGGTTGTTTGGATGACGATCCCGATTGATGTACCAATGACACAGCAGTGCATGCAATTTCTTTTTGCGGTGCTTCTGGGTGTGTGTTTCGGCATCTTGTATTGCTGTTTGCGCGCTTTGGGCAGGCATGGCGCTGCGTTTTTGTGGGATTTGATTTTTGTAATTGTTTCTCTTGTGTGCGGTACCGTTTTTTTTATGACGGTCTGCGAGGGCTATCCCAGGTTTTTTCATTTGCTGGGACTTGCGCTGGGTACTGCGTTGGTTTTTTTATGTTTAGGACGTATCCGAGCGTTTCGAAAGGAAAAAAAGGAGTACCAATGAAGAAAAAGAGGCCACATGTTGTTCTTAAGACCGTTTTATTGATTTTTGCCGTATATGCTGTTTTCCATATCTTTGGTTTGCGTTCGCAAATTGCGGCAAAGCAAAAGGACATCGAGGCGATTAACGAACAGATCTATGAACAGCAGATTACAAATCAACAGTTGCGCGAGTCTGCTGGAGCGGAGCTGACAGAAGCAGAGATTGCAGATATTGCACGGCAAAAATTGGGGTATGCGTTGCCGGGCGAGCGTGTATTTATTGATATCACCGGAAAATAAAAAGGGCGGTTGCCCGGTACATAGGAGGATAGCCTGATTTATGGCCATCGAAGTGGGAACGATTGCAGAAGGAAAAGTCACAGGGATTACGCGATATGGCGCGTTTGTAACGCTTGCCGATAATACGGTGGGTATGGTACATATTTCTGAAATTTCATATCAGTATGTCAATGATATTCATGATGTTTTGGAAATTGGTCAACAGGTCAAAGTAAAAGTAGTGAATATTGATGAGAATGGGCGTATTAGCTTTTCTATCAAGAAAGCGACGCCTCCCCCCGCGCGTCCTGCTCGTCCTTCGGCACCTCCTGTAACCAGGAGAGCGGCTCCTTCGAAACCTTTGCCGGAAGAAATGACATTCGAAGATAAGTTGAAAGAGTTTATGCAGTCGAGCGATAGTCGAATTTCCGATTTAAAGCATTATACGGATCGGAAAACGGGCTCTCGCCGCGGCAGGAGATAATGGTTTCATTTCTGGCCTCCTGATTCAGGAGGCCGTTTTTTCATATATAGTTTCAGGAAAGGAATCCTTTGGAGAGTAGTTATGAACAAGATCGTAATTGTCAATGCCTTTATATATCCAATAGATCGTGAGCCCATTCCACTTGGTTATGTAAAAATTCAGGATGGCGTCTTTACAGAAGTAGGGGAAATGTCCCAGTTTGTGTCGGTTGGGGAAGCAGTATTGGATGCTTCCGGTGCATATTTACTTCCCGGTCTTGTAGATGCCCATACGCATATTGGCATTTGGGAAGAAATGATTGGGAGCGAAGGCGATGATGCCAACGAAAATTCTGATCCGGCAACGCCGCATCTTCGAGCTATTGATGCAATTTATACACGCGATCCTGCGTTTCAGTTGGCATTAGAGGCCGGTGTTACCACGGTTGTAACGGGCCCTGGCAGCGGTAATCCGATTGGGGGACAGATCGCGGCAATAAAAACCGGGGGAAGCCTTTGGCTGGACGAACGGATTCTTGCGGCGCCAGTTGCGTTGAAATGCGCTTTGGGAGAAAACCCCAAACATGAATATGGGGATCGGGACGACGCGCCTGTGACGCGTATGGCGACGGCTGCGATTATCCGCGAGCAGTTTGCAAAAGCGGTGGAATATCGTGAGAAACTTGCCCGTGCCGAAGAAGATGAAACATGTGATCCGCCTGATTATGATGCAAAGTGTGAAGCGTTGCTTCCCGTTTTAGAGGGAGAAATCCCTGTACATTTTCATGCACATCGTTCCGATGATATTGCAACAGCAGTGCGGATTGCACGAGAATTTGGCCTGCGATATGCCATTGTTCACGCGACGGAGGCTCCGTTGATTTGTGAACCACTTTCTCGATTGGATGAAACCTTTCTTGGTTTGATTGTTGGTCCACTGTTGGGAACTCGCTCAAAGCCAGAGTTGGCCCAATTGTCGTTTGCAGCCCCGGCGAAACTTTGTGAGGCCGGGATAACGACGGCAATTTGCACGGACCATCAAGTGATTCCGGAAAATTATTTAATGCTTTGTGCCGCATTGGCCGTGAAAAACGGCATGAAGGAATCCGATGCACTCGCAGCTATCACATTGTCGGCGGCAAAGACTGCCGGTATTGAAAAACGGGTGGGTTCAATTACTCCTGGTAAAGATGCGGATCTTGTCCTTTACGACCGGCATCCATTTGATCTGTTTGCAAAAATTCAGCTTGTCATGCTGAATGGCAACATCGTACTGCAAGCAAAATAGCGGTTCCCTCAAAGACGTGCAATTTTGTACATTGTTTTTTCTTTGAAAAAATCGGCGCTTTCTGCCATATTTCACAATCCTGATGCATAGATTGGTTTTATCGAGCCAGAGCCGTTTTAAGGCTATTTGGGCGCGAATCCCATGGGGAGGTGAGGGATTGTGATTCGTTCCAGGCGGCTTCCCAGACTGGTGTTCCGAGTGCGGAATCGGCGGCGGCTGTATCTGTTTCGATTTCTGGCAATGGTTGTGGTTATTTTAGTGGTATTGCTCGCTTTGGATATCAGGCTTCGTCCCATCATTCGGGACTATTCCTATTCCCGGGCAGTCTATCTGGCAACCAGTACAATCAACGACGCGGTGAATGAGGAAATTTCGAACAGCGGTGTGGAATATAATGATTTGATTTATCTGGAAAAGGATGATACGGGGCGTGTGACGGCGCTTCATACCAACATTGTAAAAATCAACAAACTGAAGGCCAGCGTGACCAATTACGTCATTGATAAATTAAATGAATTGGATACATCTCCGCTTTCCATTCCCCTGGGCACTATTTCCGGAATTGATATGCTTTCCGGTATGGGACCGATCATTCAAATTAAGGTCGTGCCGCTGGGGCAGGCAACTGCTGCGTTTGGAAGCGAATTTACTTCCGCAGGAATCAACCAGACCAGGCACAGTATTACCATGCAGGTTTCCGCAACGGTAACCATCATGTTGCCGCGTGAGAGCATTGAAACGGAAGTGACAACCCATGTTGATGTGGCGGAGACAGTGATCGTCGGTGTTGTACCGGATTCTTATACCAATGTAGACGATTCCCCGGATGGCGAGATGACGGAGAAAATTTTTAACTTTGTTGAGTAGCTTTTGGAATCGTGGTATAATAATAATATTCATTTTTCTGTATCTGGAGGGACTTATGACTGCAAAAGAGCGAGCCGCATACCTTAGGGAGCGGCTCTTCTATTATGCGAAGTTATATTATGAAGAGGACGCTCCTGCAATTTCCGACTATGAGTATGATCTTTTAATGCAGGAATTGCGTCGAATTGAAGCGGAGAATCCGGAACTCATTACGCCGGATTCTCCTACAATGCATGTTGGCGGAGCGCCGGTAGAAGGATTTGAGCAGTTTCATCATGAGGTACCGCTGCAAAGTTTAAACGATGTGTTTTCCTTTGAAGAAGTGGAGGCGTTCGATCGTCGTGTGCGGGAGGTTATTGCCGAACCGGCCTATGTGGTGGAGTTGAAAATTGATGGCCTTTCCGTGGCACTTGAATATCAAGATGGGTTTTTTTTGCGTGGCGCCACCCGCGGTAACGGCGAAGTGGGGGAGGATGTCACACAAAATTTGCGGACTGTGCGCAGTATTCCTCTCACCCTTGAAAATGTGCCGGGTAGGCTTGTGGTGCGTGGTGAAGTGTATATGGATCATCACGCGCTGGAAGTCCTGAATCAGAAGCGGGAAGAAGAGGGGCAGCCTCTGTTTGCCAATTGCCGTAATGCGGCGGCAGGCTCACTTCGACAGTTGGACAGCCGCGTAACGGCGTCACGCGCATTGGATATTTTCTGCTTTAATGTGCAATCTTCTTCAGACGTGAATTTTGTCCGGCACAGCGAGTCTTTGGATTGGCTCAAAGCGCATGGATTTAAAGTGAGCCCAACATATCGGGTTTTTCAGAATATCTCCGATGTCTGTGAAGAGATCCGCCGTTTGGGAGAAATGCGGGGAAAATTGAGCTTTGATATTGACGGTGCCGTTGTAAAAGTCGATTCCCTTTCTGACCGCGAATTGCTTGGAGCAACTTCCAAAGCCCCCCGTTGGGCGGTGGCCTATAAATATCCTCCGGAAGAAAAAGCGACGCTTTTGCGGGATATTGTCGTGTCGGTAGGGCGCATGGGGACTCTTACGCCCAATGCGGTCTTGGAACCGGTCCGTGTGGCAGGGAGCTTGGTTTCCCGCGCATCGTTGCACAACGAGGCTTATATTCGGGAAAAGGATATTCGAATTGGAGACACGGTGATTATCCGGAAAGCGGGAGACATCATTCCCGAGGTCGTGACTGTGGTTCCGGAGCTGCGTCCGGAAAACGCTGCACCCTATGCCATGCCGGCTTTCTGTCCGGTTTGCGGAGCGCCCGTAAGCCGGATAGAAGGAGAAGCAGCTTTGCGCTGCACAGGGGCGGAATGTCCTGCTCAACTTTTGCGGAATCTGGAGCACTTTGCTTCTCGTGCGGCGATGGATATTGAAGGACTGGGGGAGGCTGTTACAGAGCAGTTGATGAAATCCGGGTTGGTGACCTCTTGTGCAGATCTTTATGACTTGCGATTGGAAGATCTCCTGAAATTGGATCGATTTGCCCAAAAAAGCGCAGAAAACCTCATTCGTTCCATTGATGAAAGCCGCCACAGGGACCTTTCCCGTTTGATTTGTGCTTTTGGTATTCGTCAGGTTGGGGAACGCGCCGCACGTTCTTTGGCACGGGCATTTGGAACGCTGGATCGTTTAATGTCTGCGACTCGAGAGGAATTGCTTGCGGTGGAGGATATCGGTGGCATCACAGCCGATTGTATCCTCGAATGGTTTTCGCAGGAACAGTCTCAGGATGTCATTGCGCGGCTTCGCGCAGCAGGTGTGAATTTTGAATCGGAGGAATCGCCGGTTGATTTGCGTTTTGCAGGCTTAACATTTGTTTTGACCGGTTCGCTAGAGCATTTTACGCGAGATAAAGCAGCAGAGGAAATCGAAAAGCGCGGAGGCAGAGTTTCCGGATCGGTTTCCAAGAAAACAAGTGTGGTTGTGGCAGGAGAAAACGCGGGATCCAAGCTGGAGAAAGCGCGTAATTTGGGGATTCGCGTCATGGATGAATCGGAATTCTTGAAAACTCTGCAAGAAGAAAGTTAAACGATGTGCATGTAAAAGGACTTTGTTTCAGGGCTTGTGATGAATCGGCTTGAATATTTGTCCCGTTTTGTCCCAAAATTTTTTCGGTCTTATATAGTGGCACTGATTGGTTGCTATTGCGTCCAATTGCGTATATGGGATTTTTTATTTACTCTGCGTCGCAGGCTTGTTGTGTGCACTTACCGGTATTCGAACAGTTTCCACTTTCGGAGAGGCGACGTCGTTCTGCTCCTTGGTGAGTTGGGGTGCGATTCAAATGGCGGTTCTTGCACTTCCGTTGCTAATTTAAGATATCATTTGAAATGCCTGCGAGAAGGCAAATACATTTCGATTCAAAAATTAAAAGCCTGGCTGTCGTTTTTTCGACAGCCAGGCTTTTATATAAAGAGAGGTAAAATAAACGCTTGGTATATAGTCAAAAAGGATGACATTTTTTGGACTCTGTTCAGGCAGCTGCATCTGCTGTTTCTACGGTATGGGAACTTTTTGCAACTTCTGCAATCAAGGCTTTTCGTATTATCTTATATAATCAGAAGAATGAGTCATGGAGATCGCACCACAAGTGAGGGAAAGGCTGTTTTTAATTTTTAAAGCAGAGTAGTTCAAAAGCAAGAAAAACACATAAATATACTTCTTTCCTTCGACTTAATTATCGTTTTCGGGGTTTTCGGTGGTAGAACATTGCAAATAAGACTGCAGCTAACATGATGCCGATTGCTATCCCGTAGTGGAAAAGGGCGGATTTGGAAGAGGTTCCTGTTTGGTTGGTATTTGAGCCAAATATATCTCCTCTGTTTGGTAGGTTCCCTATATCAGGTGGTTGCTGCCCCTGGTTCCTTTCCTTTTCTTCTGCGTTCCCATTACCTTCGTCAGTCTCCGGCACTTCGCTCTCGCCGGCGTTGTCGTCTGAAGTGTCGGAGGATTCAAAGTTACCGGGCATCTGCCCGAAAAATTGAGAAGGGTCAAAATTTTCTGGTAGTTCACCGTTAAATTGTGATGCATCAAAATCTTCCGGCGGCTCTCCACCAGACTGAGACGGATCAAAATTTTCCGGGAGATCAGTATCCGTCTGAGAAGAACTGTTGCTTTCTGTTGCATTCTCATTAGATGGGGCCATTTCTGATCCTTCTTCTAGAGAGGTTATGCGATTCATGTTTTGTGTGCTGTTTGCAGCGTCTGATTGCAAGCTATCTGATTCGTCGCTGGTTTCAGGGACTGTATTTTGGTTGTTTTGAGCAGGAGAAAAACCTCCAAAGTTCATGCCACCGGGATTGAAATTTCCGCCTCCCATGTTTCCCATGTCCATACTGCCCATTACATTGAGATCGATATGGGATGCGTCAACCAGGGCGTCAGAACCCTGCTGTTCCTGATCGGTAGAAGGAATTGTCCCCTCCAGTTGCCCCTGGATAGACTCGCCGCGAAGGGTTACTACTTCATAAAAGGTCTCCACTGCGCTCAAATATTCGTCATAGGTATAAAAAGCAGTGGGATCTGTCTCTACAAGAGAATCAATCAGACTTCTGGTATGGTGGTAAAATGATTCGAAACCGCCGTTTAAGATATAGTCTGCTACCTGTTCCATGTAGCTGTAATAGGCATGATGATAGGATTCATCAGCCAACAAAGTATCAAAAAATTCTGTGGCATTCCAGGCATCGTCGATTGGACTGTTCACGATATTTGTTGCAGAGTCTGAGTCCGTATTATCCCGGCCGCCCATGCCACCCATGCCACCGAAAGCGAGATTGTAATCCCAAGGCAGAAGATTGAGTTGTCCGTCAGACTCATAGAGATAATAATTGTGGGCCATTGAGCCGGACAGACTGTCGGAATTGACCGAGAAAATGTGCACTGCCGCATAGCGAAGCAGGTTATCGATATCCATATATTGTTCTAAATTGGACCCTTCGGAAATGTTTTTTAGTGCTGTAACGATCACTTTGTGATCACTGTCTGTGGTGTCTGTTACGGAGCCTTCCCAAATGGAGGAGTAGCTGTCCAGATCATCATCGGTATAGTTCAGATTGGCGCCACTGCCGCCAAACATTCCACCACCACCTCCGCCTATCTCCATACTCTCCGGCTTATAGAGCGCACCATTTTCTGTTCCATAATTGCGAAGCAAAAAGCTGTCTTCTACAGCCTCCAATGCCAAATACACGCCCCAGTATTCCCCGTTCACCGAGACCTTGGCATAGTTGTACAGGGAGGCGTCAGCGCCTAAAGCAGCATACATGTCATAGATCAGAGCCTCTTTCATATTGGTGGCATCGGCGTAATTATTGTTTAAAATCAGTTTGTCTAAACCAAAGCAGGTCTGCCCGTCAACATACTGGTCAAATTCCAGTTTGAAGCTGTATCGGTCGCTGTCTGGATCGCTATAGATAGAACTGAGGCTGGTATTGCCCTTGGGACGAATCCCTACACGATAAAATGTTTCTCCGGCAATCTCCACGTCGCACTCTACATATTCCTCACTAATAGCGTTTTCCAGCATGTCTTGCCAATCGGCATCATCAATCAAAATATTAATTTCCAGTACTTCACTGGTATCAAAAAGCGTACTTTCATATTCCATCGTGACGCCGGTACCGCCGGCGGCGGAAATCAAATGGGTAGAACATACCATGGTACACAAACACAAAGCGACCAAAAAGGTCATTAATCCCGCTGCGATTTTTGTGATGTGTCGATTTACGATCATAAACTCACCCCATATATTCGCCGTTGTAGCTCACCAGGGTCGCGCTTTCCACATCAGGAATGCTCTGAATTTGATTGATAAAGGCGGTGGATGCATCTTTAATCCGCAGTTCCACCGTAAACTCAATCCCCGTGGCGGTGACCGTTTTTGATTTCACATTGTAATGCTGCACACTTTGAGTCAAAGTCTGATGTACCGCCCCCTCGGCTTGGTCATCTCGGCAGGTGATTACCAGGATATAGGGATTCTCGCGTACTTTGCGGTTACCAAAGAGGAGTAGAATCACACCAATGATGGCGGAACCAATCGCGGCTAGAGGGATCATTCCTGCGCCAATGACAATTCCTACCGCAAGGGACCAGAAAAGAAATACGATTTCAACTGGTTCTTTGATGGCAGCGCGAAAACGGACAATGGAAAGGGCACCCACCATGCCAAGGGACAGGACTACGTTGGAAGTGACCGCCATAATCACCAGTGTTGTGACAAGGGAAAGCCCTACGAGAGTTAAGGCAAAACCGGAGGAATACATTACTCCGGTAAGTGTCTTTTTATAGATAAGAAAAATAAACAGACCGATGACCAGAGCTACAATTAAACCAAGGATTGTGTCAAGAATTGAAAACTCAGAAACGCTTTCCAAGAAACTGGATTTAAAAATATCGTTGAATGTCATACTTTTTTACTCCTTTGCTATTATCCGTATCTCCGGCAGGCGCCGTATTTCGAAAATGCCTGCTGCCGCAGCCCTTCCGTCTGAAGAAGATCGGCGATGATTTCCGGTAGAAATTCATCATATTTGATTTCAAGAATTCTGTCACCCGGAGCATCAGTGGCACTAATTTCAGGAAGTCTGTTCTTCCAAAAATCACGGCAAAACAAACTAGATCGGATGTGACTGTCAATCGTTACCCGTACATTGCCTGGTGTGTACACATATGGTTCTCGAATATATGAAACCAGCACTTTTGGACGAAGCTGTTGTAGGAGCATTTTGCAACGCAGTTCCCTAACCAGTTCTGAAGGGTGTTCCAGCATCCAATTTAAATTTCCTTGGTATAATGCCTGACATTCTGTCGCACTGATCTCCGTAGATAATTTGAGACAGAGGTTATTTAACTTCATCTTTTTTTCCAGATGAATAGGGGAAAGCTGATCATTATACCAACGAATACGAAATTTTTCCCGCTTTTGTACGCCATAAATTTTTTCCCGCAGGGCTTTATCATTAAAATTATCAAAGTAGACGCTGCGGATTAAATATCGTCCGTCTGGACCCACATGGAGATCCGGCTTCATCATATGGCGCAATCGTGCACGAATTGCGAGATAGTCTGCAAGATGAATGCAGTACTTTAATTCATGCCTGTAGGAATTATTCTCAGGCATAACACTGCTCCTTTCTTTCTTTCTTTCTTATTTTTATTGTTTTCAAATATCTTACAGGTATTTTACAGGCATATACTAAAGTGGAGCTAAAGAGTATAATGAATAAAAAATAAACATTCAAGAACCGAATTCCGGCTCCTGAATGTTTATTTTTGTCGTAACATTATTATCGTTTGCAGGTTTTCTATTTGCCAAATAGGCGAAGGCAACCTTGCGATTGTTTTTCACACGGACAGGGGGAAGGTATCCAAATATTTTCGGGGGAGGTATCGAGATACCGACTGCTTTTTTCGGCGTCTCGAATCGCACCATTGGACAAGCTGTCTCCCCCGGCATTGACCAATAATCCATAAATTTTTATTTTAAAATTACCCGGAAACCAATTCTGCCAGGGCTCGCTTTATATGCCTTAATGGATCCATTATGTTTTTCGGTAATAGATTTTGCAAGAGAAAGGCCGATCCCGAAGCCGGTTCCTGCTGTTCGAACCTTGTCTGCCCGATAAAACCGATCAAAGAGCCGATTTAATTCCAAAGTATCGATGCTGGAAGAGGAATTTTCAATAATAAGCTGACTTTGACGTCTGGAAGCCAGTGACAAGTAAATGTTACCCATTGAATCACAATATTTTACTGCATTATCCATTAAAATGGTAATTAAGCGGCGAATGGCACCTTCATCACCGTAAAACATGACTTCCGGCTGGATTTTGGTGGTGATGGTAAGCCCTCTCTTGTCTATCAAAGGGGTAAACTCCGCGATAATGTCCTGGCAAATCTCACTCAGAGAAAACAACGTTTTTTCTATGGAAACCGAATCTTCATCAAAGCGACTCAGGGTGGTTAACTGTTCCACGAGCTGGCTCATACGCAACCCTTCGACTCGAATATCATCCAGCCATTCACTGTGCCCCAGTTCCTGCTCCACAATATCCAAGTTGGTGAGGATTAGAGTAAGCGGCGTTTTCAGCTCGTGGTTAGCATCAGTTACAAACTGTCGCTGCTTCTCATAACTTTGCGCAATGGGGCGAACAACGCGCTTGGATACTGCTACAATGACGGCGAATATGGCAAGCAGACATCCTGACAATACAACCGCTGCGGTAATCAGAAGCGCGCCAGCTGTCGATCGGTTTGTGCTGCCATCTACAAAAACAATCCCTGTTCTCCCGGACGAATCAAATACCTTAAATCGGTAATTTCCTTGCCACCCGCGCTCAGTTCCCTTTGCCAGTGCTTTTTCGGCGTATTCATAGGCATCTGATTCTGTTACAGAGGATACAGACTCCAGATTTGCACCGATAATTTCTCCATCTTTTGTGATCCACACAGTAAAAAATCGGGTGCTGAAGGGCGTTTCCTCCGTAAAAAAGTCAGGAAAACGATTCATTCCTGGAGGCATGGGATTCTCTTGATCAAAAGGACGAAATACTCCATTTCCATCAGAAATCCGATCAGCCATCATATCCATGGTAACGTTCACCATATTAGTGCCGATCATATAAATCCCGGAAAAGATCACTGCAAAGACAACGGTAACTGCGGTGCAGCAGATCCAGATCATCTTTTTTCGCAGTGTGTCAATCATGTGGTTCCCTCCAACACATATCCGGCACCACGAATGAATCGAATATGAAGTGGCGCTTTCAATAAATTGAGCTTTTTCCTTAGATTGGAAATATGCACCCACACCACGCTTGTGTCGACATCTGTGTCCCATCCCCAGACCTTTAAGATAATTTGTTCTGTTGATATAACAATCCGGGAGTTTTCCATTAAAATCTCCATGATTTGAAATTCTTTACCGCTTAGAGGTACAGTTTTGCCGTCACAGGACAGTTCATAGGTAGAACGGTTCATTGTGACGGCTCCAATTTTCAGCAGATCCGGTACAAAAGAATCCCGTCGGCGCAGCATCGCCCTTACCCTGGCCAAAAGCTCGTCTGTCGCAAATGGCTTTGCAAGATAGTCATCCGCTCCTGCATCCAATCCTTCTACCCGCTGCTGAACTTCTGTGCGCGCCGTAAGAAATAGAGCGGGTGTTGTAATGTTGTCTTCCCGCAATTTCCGTAAGACTTGGAGCCCGTCTAGCCCCGGCATCATGATATCTAGAACCAATCCGTCATATTCTTTACTACTGGCATATTCAAAAGCATCTATGCCGTTATTAACCCCATCCACAGAAAACTTGTTCATCTCCAAAATATGCACCAAGGACTTAAGAAGACGAGAATCATCTTCAGCAACTAAAATGCGCATAAACTCCCACCCTTTTGCCTTCTATGTTAAGCTCTCCGGCTAAAGTTGCGCTAAAGAAAGATTATTCTTTATTATAGTGAAAACTTGTAAAAAAATCTACCCTGCATTGCATATCCGGCGCCTTATTCCAACTACAAAACAAGTGATTACTTGAGATGAATGAAACGTTACAGCAGTCTGTGCCACAATTCATGAAATTGTTTATGTAGGTTGAGTCTGATGTAATTTGTGATTTCTTGCTTACGGAGGTTATAAAGAATTGGAGCGGTTTATGAGAGCAGGAATCCTACAAGTAGAATTCCCCCAGAAAAAGAGAAAAGCCCAAAATGAGGCCGCCTAGACAAGGTAAAGCGGCGGGGATTCTCTGGATTTAAATAGATGTCATAATGCTCACCTACAGTGAATTTTTTCAAAAAAGGGGATTCTAAAAATCCCAACCAAAATCGTTTGTCCAAACTTATCTGCTGATAGGAAATACCATCCACAAGGTAGCGAAAAACCGCTGAACCATAACTGAGGCCGGTGTATTTTCGTCCATATGTGAAAACTTCCAAAAATTCTCCCTGGCATGGAACGGTGCATTTCAGCCGCTTATAATTGTTGATCATGTCAATCGATAGAAAGACGATACCGATCAACAAGAAACTGAGACGGGTAAGCGTTTGTTGGGGAATGTTGATTCTGGGAACCAGCCACATCAGCCCACCGCCAAGAAGCAGAAGCAGGCCATAGAAGAAACTGGTCAATGGCGCATGGGCCCGACGAGTCAATCCCAAAATGATGCATACTAGTCCGCATACAATTAAAATGATACCAAAATCCGAGAGATTTAAATCCAAATGTCTCCACATCAAAAAACATCCTTGTCATATAAAGTGGTAGTTTTTTAAGCCCCTCCCCAAGGGCTGTGCCGTGGCTGCAAATTGGCGTAAAGGCAATTTCGGAAAGACGTCGGTCATAACTTTTTTTGTATTGTCGATGAAAAATACTTTGGCGGTATCTCTGGGTTTTATAAGGATTCAGTGAAACGCCTGTATTTCATCCATGTGATACAATACGCTATCCAAAAGGTAGTGTATCGCCAATTGCTTTTCTTCCTCTGTCAGCAGATCCATTGTTTGAAGCAGTGAAATGTGCAAAATCGATGTTTCGGAAGTCACTTCTGTTACAGCAAAGGCGTACTCACTGGTTTTTCCCAGTACAGTCATCTTGGCCTTGATATCACCGACCATGGATTGCTCATATTCACCGCCCATTTTGTCAATGATGTCAAATACAGCAAATATAACCATTCGACGTTTGCAATTTAAATTTTTCTTTAATCCTTGAAAGGTCTGCATAATTTTGCAAATTTCTTCTTTACCTGCCTCGTCGCCCTTGGGATAGGCGCCAAACAAGGTGTAGCATCCGAACGCACTGTTTCCCTGTATTGCCATATAAATCATGTCCATCGAAACGCCATCATTGCCTGTCCCCTCAAAATAGATTTGATACGCTTCTTGACCTCCAATGCTGTCGGAATCAGCTGCAAGGATCGTATAATCTGTTACCTCAAGCTCTGCCATCAGAGCTTCTACAATCCAATCCCGATTTGTTTCTATGTCGGAAAGGGAATAGACCGGATCGCCGACATTCCAGATAAAGCTGGCTGATAAGGCATAGCCCTTCTCTTCATGTATGAACGTGAATCCATCTTCACTTACCGTGTAATCCGAAGGAATGTCCACACTGGCGTTGAGAATTCCGAGATCTCTGGTTTCCATTTCTATCGTAGAGACAGGTAGGTCAGGCTGTTCTGGTTCAGAGTCAGGTGTTTCGTCCGGCGTAGTGATAGTTGAAGGATCCTGATCCTCTGAATCCTCATCGCTGAGATCCTCATCGCTGAGATCCTCATCGCTGAGATCCTCATCGCTGAGATCCTCATCATTGAGATCGTCATCACCGAGACCATCATCACCGAGGCCGTCATCGCCAGGATTGGTATCGCTTAGATCATCACTGCCTATATCACTGACACTGCCGCCGGGTGGTGTGGTTTTCTCTCCGCTTGAGAATACAAAAGGCAGAATAATGCACAGTGCGATTACAAGCAACAGTCCGCCGCCAGAAGCCCAGGCAATCACAGGATTGGCCTTCAAGTAGGTAATAAACTTGGAAATTGTGTTGGATTTTTGTGTGGTTGCGTTGCTCCCATCATATATGGCTTGGTGAAAAGCAGAAGCCTGGGTCCGCTCGCTTACACTGGCGGCAACTTGTTCCTGTACCGAAATCCTGCCTGTCAAAGCGCGGAGAAAAGCACTCATATTGGAGAAACGATCTTCTGTTTTTACAGCCAGCGCTTTTAAAATTGCCTGCTCAACATTTTGTGGGATGGAAATTCCCAGTTCTGACGGTGGCATCAACGTATCTTTACGAATTCGTTCTATAGAATCCGGCGGCAGCGTTCCGGTGATACAACGATACAGGGTGGCGCCCATGGCATAGACGTCGGTCCAGGGACCTTGGTTCCCATGGCTGGAGTATTGTTCTTCCGGCGCATAACCATGTTTGAGAATGACCGACACACTTTTTCCATCCCCCAATGCAAACCGTGCAGCGCCAAAGTCCAACAACCGGCTTTCCCCTTGAGAAGTGATATAAATATTGTCCGGGCTGATGTCCCGATGCAGAAGATTGAGTGCGTGGACCTGGATCAACGCTTCCATAATAGGCTGGAGAATGGTCAGAGCATGGGGATAGGGAATTTTATTCCCTTGGGAAGCCAGATACGCCTTGAGACTCATCCCATCAATATATTCCATCACAAAATATGCAGTGTTGTTCTCTTGAAAATAATTTTGCACTGAAACAATATGCGGCGCATTTTGGAGCTTGGCGAGAATTTTCGCTTCGTCAAGAAAACGCTTCATACCGCACTGATAGTCCATTTCAACTCGCCCGGTAAGCGTGACATTGTACCGATCCTTATTTCGTGTGGCAATGGATGAAGGCATATACTCTTTTATGGCAACTTTGATCTCCAATGTCAGGTCATAACCCAGGTAAGTAATGCCAAAACCGCCGATTCCCAGTACTTTCCCTAACATATATCGACCGTTTAGAAGGGTCCCCAATGGTAGGGCGAGATAGGGCTGCTCTTCATTTTCATGGAAACCGCAATGCGGACAAACACTACCCGGCTCTTTTTCCTGGAAGCAGCCATAGCAAATGCGTTTCGGGTTCATACTTTCACCTCCTCTATCTCCGCCACGATCCACAGTTTTTCCTCAGTCTGGCGCACACGATCCGTGTGCCGCAGAATCAGCGCTTCCAACCATTTTTGCGCAGTATCGGCTTTTAAAAACTCAATCTGGATTTCCAAAGGTTCCACGTAAAAATCCCCGGTATACATCACGGCTCCTTCGCCTTCTCCCAAAGACGGCAGTTCTGAAACCTTCCGCAGCGCACCGCCCGCAGTGAGATGAAAGATGGCCGCTGGTTCCAGACCGGCGGTATCTTCGTTAAGCGCTTCCCGAAGCCTTCCGTTTTTAAAACAGTATATGTCTTTCATAAACGGTTACTCCTTTGTCACCACAAACCTGTTGGCATTGTCGCATAGGTAAAAGGTGTCACCCGCAAATAAGTTTTCAACCACGTTGGCCGTTAGCTTTTTGCCGTTTCCCAGGAACGTACCATAGGAAGAACCCAGGTCGGTGATGAGGAAGCAGTCTTCATTTGCATCATAGGCAACTTGGCAGTGCCGTCCACTGATGCCCGGCGTGTTTTTATCAAACACAATATTGCAGCTCGCCGGATCCCGCCCCATGACGACTTTCCCTTTCAGCAGGTCGAACTTTTGGCCGGCATATTTTCCCGTAACGCCACGCAGTACGGCGTGTTTGACTGCTGGACCACGTCCATTTGCCGCAGATTTCTGTTGTCTTCCTATGCCTGCAGCAGCCAGAACCGCACTACCTTTCTGCGTGGCCATCGCCAGCAGTACGATGCCGCCTGCCAATGCCAGAATGCCAATGGGCAGGAATACATAGGCAAACCAATTTGGTACCCAACTGAGACTGCCGGCCATGGTATATTCAATTCTTTCCTGATCCAGGATTTTCGTTAGTTCATCTGTAATGATGGCGTAGTTCATGCCTAACGAAAGCCCTGTATCCGCATCAATTGCTGCGGAGGCATTGATTCCGATGACTCGCCCATTTTCATCCACCAAAGGTCCGCCGGAGTTCCCTGGCGCAATGGAGACATCCATTTGGAATGCCTCATAGGTGGCCCAATTTGGGGAGATTCGGTTACTAATGATTCCCTTGGTGATGGTTACGTCGTTCAGATCATAGGCTGGAAGTGTTTGTCTTATGGACGAATCTCCGGGATAGCCTAACGCGTAAGCAGTTTCGCTCATTTTGACGGAATCCGATTCCAGCAGCGTGAGGGGAATGCGCTTATTCGTAGGGGTTGGCAACTTGAGAATGGCGATGTCCTTTTCTGTCTGTGGGGAGTAGTAAACTACCTCCACCTGCGCAAAATCATTTTCTGCGGCGGAATAATATACTTGCACTGTACCTGTTACGTTGCTATACATTCTGGGGTAGGTATATGCGGCTTCCACTACATGACCGTTGGTAACGATGTACTGCACCGGTTCGCCCGGTTTTCCAATTGCCCAGCCCGTACCTGTTCCGCCTGTTTGCTCGACGCTTCCGTCTTCGTTGTATACGGTTGCAGTTGCGTAAACTAAAACAACGCCTTGCCGGGCCTCGTATGGCTCGATACTACCTCCTCCTACGAGCCCGAATATGCCGAATATGACGCTTACAAGCCCGACCAAAAATAGCACGATGCTGACAATTTGCTTCCCAGTTACTGTTTTATGCATTTATAGTTCCTCTCCTTTCCCGTGGTATTTCAAAACGATTGCCGTGTAATTATCTTGGTTCGTTTTCCCTGCCGCCAAAATTCCTTCTTCCAGCTTGTCACAACATGCCTGTGGCGACAAAGACATCGCTTCGCGAATTTGTTTCAGAGTCAGAGTATCGCTTATGCCATCAGAACAAAGAAGCAGGACATCCTTTGGAGACAGAGAGAACGGGATATGGGTATAGTCGCACTTGACGTCCTCCTTTCCGATATATTCCGAAAGAGCGCCCCCTTGTGGGTCTGCAAATGCGTCTTCCAGTGGAAATGTACCTTCAAGGGCACGTAGTATCAGATCGTTTTTGAATTCCTGCCTGATGTTTAACGCATAGAGTTTGCCTTCGCGCAACAGAAAGAGATCGCTGTCGCCGACACACCAGAAGGAAAGCAATTGTTCCCTGAGTAACGCAGCTACCAACGTAGTTCCGCCATGTCCTCGAAACTGCTGATAGACCTGGTTGCTTCGTTGCCGTATCCATTCTGATATGGTGCTGTCGTCTTCCCAGGGGAACATACCAATCATTTCCGCCACTGTCTCTGCGGCGATCCTGCCGCCCTCTGCCATGCCGCCCATCCCGTCACAGAGTACTGCCAATAGGCCATCTTCTTCCATGCGCTCTATCCGGGAAACTCCAAAGGCATCCTGTTGTTCTTCCCGAGTACCAAGTCCTTGGAGGTTGGCAAGCTCTAAAATCGGTAGGGGAGTCGGCTTCTCGGTGATTGGTTCTTTCCCATCAGGATCCTCTTTCCTTCTCTTTTTCCGAACCAAGACAAGGATTAGGATTATTGCCAACGCAATCACTGCGCCAACTGCTATCGCCATCCAAATCCGTACAAAGCCGTCCTGAACCAATGGTTGATTCAACCACGAAAACACACCTTCCATCCATTACTCCTCATTCCATTGAAATTTTTCACCGCATAATGGAAGAAATAAAAGCTGGCTTTTTCCTACCTCGATCACGTCATAGGCGTTCAGAGGGCGGACCATCTCTACCTGTTCGTCATTGCAATAGGTGATGCCTCGGCCTTGCCCGGGAGAAAGGGAAAACGTGTTGTGTTTTGCGTCGTATGTAACCAGTGCATGACTTTCTCTGGATACGGCGTCATCGTCCGCCAGCGCCACATCCATAGCTGCTGCCCGGCCAATAAAGTTCCGTCCGGAAACCAATTTGTAATCTGCGCCACGGTGAGGTCCGGAGATGCATACCAAAAATCCAACAGCAGGGTCAATCCCAATTTTCTTTTTTATGATTCCCACTGTTTTGCCACGGTCTGCCTCAGGCATTGCACCCCCCGGAACAGCAGCGACCGTTTTGCCAACGAAACTTGCAGCTACCGTCTTGCCAACTCCTGCACCCTCCTGGCAATAAGGGCAGCTTTCAAACCGATTTTCATCATAAAAATGACCATTGTCACACTGTTTCATGTTATATTCCTCCCGCAATATTTTTTTGCAAAAAAAGTTCGGCTTTTTCCGCGCTTTTTCATGGGTTGAGAAGGAGGTGCCGTTTTTGCATTCCTCTTCAGCGTCCGCAGTCGCATGGGCGCTGAGATCCCTGTATGGGCGTGGCTCCTACCCCGCGACATTCTCCATAAACCGGGTGATGGCCGCCGCGAACTCGCAGCGCGTGGTATTGCCGATGGGATCGATCATGCCGCAGCCTTCGGTTTCCAGAAGGGCCGCTCCGCAGGCCCACTGCACCGACTCGTAGGCCCAGCCGCTAATTTTGGACGCGTCGGTGAAGGAGGCGGGGTCGCTCTTCGCGCTCACATCGTAGTCCTTGTACCCGGCGTAGCGGCAGAGGATGGCCGCCAGCTGCTCCCATGTGATGGGGTCATTGGGGCCAAAGGTACCGTCGCCGAGGCCGCCCATGATCTCCTCCCGGACCGCCCAGCGGATCACCTCGGTATACCACTGGCCCTCGGCTACGTCGGTGAAGCTGATGGCGTTGGAGGCCTGGGGTTCCCCCTCCAGCCGCCACAGCACGGTGATGACTTGGGCTCTCGTCAGCGTACTGTCGGGGGAGAAGGCGCCGCCGCCCGTGTCGCCCATGAGGCCGTTTTCAATAGCGTAGTCCACGTACCTGTGGTACCACTTGCCGGTGTCCAGATCGCGGAAGGCGAGAGAGGGGCAGTCGGACGGCTCTGTATCGACGTCCTGATAGAGTATGTTGCCCTGCCCGATGATCCCCCGTTCCAGCGCCTCCTGCTCCTCCGTTTTGAAGCATTCCTGCATCCAGCCGCTCTCGATCCGGTCATAGAGCATGGCGTTGATGAATTGGCAGAGGTTCCGGTTGCCCTTCATCAGGATCAGTCCGAAGCCGCGATACGACTGATCTACCACCTCATAGCTACTCTGGGCCACGGTTCCTCTGACGATGGCCTGCGTGAGCTTTTCAATCTCCGCGGCGGTCAACATGGTGAATACGCCGGCGTCCGCCTCCCCCTTGACCAGGGCGTCCAGGACCGCCTGGTTGTCGGCCACCTCCACCAGCTCCGCCTGGGGGTACTGGATGGCGGTGTTGGTCACCTGCGCTGTGGCCTTGACCGCGGCAATGCGGGCGTGGGCCAGGTCCGCCTCGCTCTGCACCCGGTTCCCGGACGCCGGCTTTGTGCTCAAAAAGACATCATCTCCCACGGCGCCGATTACATCAAAGCTGTCGGTCATCTCATAGAGCGCCAGCCGCTCCTCGTTGATCGTGAAGTTTTCCGCGGCAAGGTCCACCTCCCCGGACGCCGCTGCCTGCAGCTCCTCCGCCACAGTCGCATATTCCACAAATTCCAGCTCCACGCCCAGCGCCCGGGCGATCTCGCGGCAGAGCTCCGGCACGGACCCGTCCCGGGTGCCTGCCAGGTCTCCGTACTTCTTCACATCATCCGGTATGATATAGTTGTGTCTCGAGATGGTGCTCACCGAGACGGTCAGCACGCCCCGCTCTTTGATGGCCTCTACGGAGTGGTAGGCGGGGTCGCTCCTGTCCGTGAGCGCGGCCGCGCCGGCCCAGGCCGTGAGGCCCAGCAGCATGGACAACGCCAATATGAGTGCCGTCATTTTCTTAAACATCTCTATTCCCTCCTTGTCTGTATTGGGCATTCGGATGATATCATAATACCTGCTCATTGCGCTTTTTTACAGGCCGCATGTGCGCCATTCTCTAAAAAAGAGGGTTCCTATGTGCGCCATTTTGAAAAACAGGAAAAAACGCCGCTTTCCTTGTGGAAAGCGGCGTAATATCTAAGTCAATTTCAGTCTGCTGTAAAATTCATATAACTTCGGTATAACCCGAGCCGTGTTTTTGTTTCGGTCTTTTCATAAATGGAGGAAACATACCGTTGAACCATCCGGCGTGAGATGTACAGATTGTCGGCAATCCTTTGCAAGTCGTCGTCGGTAGATAAAAGCATTTCCAATACTTCTGTTTCCCGGGGAGTCAGGGAACAGCGCTGCGCATATAACTTCAGTCGTTCCTGTGGCGATAGCTCTTGTTGTTCGGAAGTTTTTTTATCCTGCTCTGAGGTGGCAGCGACACGACTGATATATGGAAGCAATACCAGTAGAATACCAATCGAACCCAGGCAACATCCTGCAGCCAACGCTGTGCTGCCTACAGTGTCATAGACCTTTAAGGCTGGAAGGACCGTTGCTGCCACTGAAAAACTGCGCACAATACGCCCCATGCCGGCCCATAACTCAGGAAATTTGCTTTTTGGCGCAAAATCCAGAAACATCACAGTAAAAAAAATGACGTAAAACCACTATACAAGTACGTCAGCGCGGTACCTGCAAAATAGCTGACCTCTTCAGAAAGAAAAAACATGCAGATAGAGGAGAGCAACATGGCACATATTGTGACAAGGGGAAGATAAATTCTTTCCTTAATATCTGCAATAAATCCTGCCAAAATCAGTCCCAGCGCGTAAAATAACCGAACATCGCTATATACATCATAAGTTTTTTCCGCATTAAATGCGGTGAGTACACTATCGATCATTCCTGCAACAAGGCTCATCAAGATCACGGCGAGAATCAAAACAACTGCCGTTTTATGGCTTGTTCTGCCGTCTGAAGAATAGGGGAGAGGATTCCCCAAAATCCAATCCTTCGGCGCCCGAATGATATAATACAGCACGAATGCCACGCTGAAAAAAATACTGATAATGAAAACTACGGCGTGGGAAGTGAAATTTTGCACGAAAAACTGCAGAATTGTGGCTGTTCCCATACCGATTCCAAGGATGCGTCCCAAGTATCGGCTATGCATAAAGAACATGGCGCTATGGTAATACACACATCCCCCGATATGGCCAAATAAAAGTAATGCCGCTGCAGCACAGAGTAAGAAAACGATTGGTTTTTGTGTCATTAGTAACAGGAGGGAGGCAGTAAGGCAAAATGACCCAATGAGGCAGAGCGCTATTTTTCGCGTATTCTCTTTTTTGCAAAGGCTGCGCAAAGCGGGAAAAGATAAAAAACCCAACCCTGTACAGACTAGTCCGGCTGTATAAACCAGATGTACAATGCGCGCCCCCAACAGCACAGCGCAGCGTTCATTGATAAACGCTTCGGTCAACATAAACGCAAAAAAACACAGGGAGAAACAGACACCATAAAGAAACTCTCCAGCTTTGATGTTACCTTTGTTGTCCATTTTCCTACCTCCATGTGAATTTTTTTATACTCACAAGTCCTTCAGATTTATTATACTTCACTTGTGTGTAAATGTCTATTGCTGTCCAGCGGTTTTCATCTCAGGAAAAATAATCTGTGGTACTTTTTATCGGTTTTGTACAATGGAGCACTTTTGTTCCAATCAGGTCAGATTCAGGCAAACCGCTTTTACGAAAACGGTGCTGCGGAGATATATAAAAAACATCCCCTTAGCAACTCAAAATTGCGTCTCGGTTGTCCTATTTTTTAACCCATAAGCCCTCTTTTTGGGGTGGTTGTCCACCATTTAACCCATAGAAAACGGGTCAAAAGCGGTTTCGCCACATCAAATTCAACCAAACCGTTCAGATACAAAAATCCCCGAAAACCAATGGTTTCCGGGGATTTTGAATACTTTTGAAGTTGAATCAGCGCTTGCTGAACTGAGGAGCGCGACGGGCAGCCTTGAGGCCGTACTGCTATCGTTTTAGCGCCGTTTTCCCTTGATTTTACGGGCTTTTTTGAGGTCGCAACCCTTGGTTGTCCTACCCCTTAACCCAATCAATCGCAAGCGTTCTCCGCAAGGTCAGATGGGTGAAGTGCCTGGTTCACCACATCGAAAAGTTCTTCGGGCTTATTATACTTGACCTTTGCATAAATGTCCATAGTTGTTTTGCTATTTTCATGTCCGGCAAGATACTGAACCGTCTTGGGATCAACGCCTGCATAGAGCAAATTCGTGATGTAGGTGTGCCGGAGTTGATGGGGTGTCACTTCAAAATCAAGGGTGTAGACGATCCTTGGGTTGTTTTTCTGGCGGGTTCCCAGGGTCGGCTTTACCGTGTACTTGATGCTCTGCCCGTTCACATATTTATAATAGGTGCGCTCCTTGGTGGAACGGACAACAATGTATTGCCACACCCGCTTGAACTGTGAGTAGGACAAGGGTTGTCCCTCGCTGTCGGCAATCACATAATCGGACTTGGAGGCAGCCTTCGCTTCCCGCAGGCAGTCGGCCAGGCACTTAGGGATGGGAATGTCTCTCCGGGCCGCCTTGGTCTTTAGAACCGTAGAGACCACCGGGCGGTTGTGTTCCGCTCGCCATGCTCGCCGCACCGAGATGTACGGAGTGGGAACATCCAGGAATACACAGTCCCATTGGAGGGCAAGGGCTTCTTCCCG
>CALWBW010000031.1 GCA_944376195.1 uncultured Clostridia bacterium
TTTTAATTCGTCAGTCAGCCGATGTGCCGTTGTTGTCTTTCCGGAAGAGGACGGTCCCGCCAACATGACCACACGGTAAGTTTTCATACGCGAAACAACCGCATCAGCAGCTTCGGCAATACGGCGGTTATATCCTTCTTCACAATGCAATACAAAATCCGCCGGGCTTTTGCGCGCCAGCTCCACGATCTCGGAAAGTTCCAGATAATTGCGATACTCAATATGCAAATGTCTCATATGTGCTCCTTTTCCCTAACCACATCTGCGTAAACGGCACTCGGTTTTCATTTCACACCACAATGATGAATGAAAAAATATCTTGTTTTCATTCTATGCATCTAGTCATGAATCATACTTGACAAGCGCTTCATACCGTGCAGAAAAATCCGAGCCGGCGGCAAGGTACTCCGCCGGATATTTGGGATTGGTAAAACGCGTCAAGCCACGCGACGTCAGTTTCGTGACCGCGCCGGCTCCTGCCGAAAAAATATTTCCGATTTCCTCCATCATAGAAACATTATACAGGCAGAGATGGTCCGGTTTGGTCCAACCAATGTTTTCAAAACTTCCTCCCGTATACTTTTGGCGATAGAGATAATAGGGCCGATAACCTGCCTCGGTCAATTGTGATTCCGCTTCAGCAAGCATGTGCGTGATTACCTCCGGCGAAGTTGCTTCCGTATGAAGCTCATGAAATGCACTTCCCCGTTTTCGTGCCAACGTATGCACCGTAATATTTTCCGGTGCCAAAGAGAGAATTTTAACCAAGGTATCCTGAAAATCACCGGCAGTTTCTCCGGGAAGGCCCGCGATCAAATCGCAGTTTACTTCTTGGAACCCCGTTTTTCGGGCCAATGCATAAGCTCGGAAAAAATCCGCTGCTGTGTGAGCCCGGCCGATCCGTTTGAGCGTCGCATCATGAATCGTCTGCGGATTGACGCAGATACGGGTAACACCTTCCTCATACAAAGCGATCAATTTTTCTTCCGTTATAGCGTCGGGTCTGCCCGCCTCTACAGTAAATTCTTCCGGAACACCGCCGCAAGTATCCCGTAAAGCCTGACAAAGCCTGCGAAGCTGCTCCGGTGCATACACCGCCGGCGTTCCGCCTCCCACATAAATACTGCGCGCACGCAGAGAATGTTCTGCACGGAGCCGACCCAACATAGCCAATTCACGGCAAAGACAATCCAAATACGGTTCACCCCAGCGTGCAAATGCGTCACCCGCAGCGCTGATAAAGGAGCAATAGGTACATCTCGTAGGACAAAAGGGAACATGCGCATATAGAGAAAAATCCCTTTCCGAAAACGTTTTATGTACCTCTGCAGCAATTTTGCCTGCCTCTGTACAAAGTGCCGCTTTTTTCTCGGAAACAAAGTATTCCCGCTGCAAAAACGATTTCGCACCACGCAGCGTTCCGCCCCGCTCCAAATGAGCACGAACCAACTTTGCCGGACGTACGCCAGAGAGCATTCCCCACTCCGGTGGCTGCGGCAGATAGGGTAACGCCGCGCGAAAAACAGCTCGTGCCAAGGTACGGCGTTCCAGGTTCACATCTCTATGCGCATCTCCGGAAAGTGCGTGCCGCGCTGTGGCATGTGTTTCCCGGGAATCCAAGCGCATATGGCAGTTTGCGAAAATCATACTGTCTCGGCGGGTCACCTGACAGTTGCAAATACCCTCTCCAGTTGGCAAAAGCGTCTGACACAACTGTTCTACCGTATAAAGGGCCTCGCTGCCCGTTAATACAATTTTCATCGATCCTCACGCAGCGCACACAGCATGGCGCTATTTACTTGGCGTTCACGCGAAAGTGTGGTGGAAGGGCCATGTCCCGGATAAACAATCCGGTCTCCGGGCAACTGTGCCAGCCGTTTCAAAGAACGAAGCAACACGGCAAAATTACCGCCCGGCAAATCACAACGGCCGCAGCCATCTTCAAAAAGCGTATCACCGGAGAAAAGCACCGTTCCAGTGTCGATGCAAATCGAACCAGCTGTATGACCCGGCGTGTGAAGAATTTGCAAACGTTCTCCCGCACAGGAGAGCGTGTCTCCATCATGGAATCGAATTTCCACTTGAGCCTGGGGAATGTCCATCGCAGGAAGACCCAAAGCCCGCAATACATCCACACTAGGATGTTCCACAGCATCCGCTTCTTTTTCATAGACGGCAATTTTCGCGCCGGTCGCGGCGGCAACTTCCGCTAACGCCATCACGTGATCAAAATGGCTGTGTGTCAAAAGAATATGGGTAACCCGCACGCCGCAGCGTTCGACCGTCTGTAAAATCAACGGCGCATGATCGCCGGGGTCCACCAAAAATCCCTCATGCGTTTCTTTATCATATGCCAAATAACAATTGGTCTGAACCGGACCGACGGTTATGGTTTCTACCTGCATATTATCCCTTCTTTTTGAGCGTATTCGAGTCCAGAACCAACGTAACCGGACCATCGTTCTCCAAAGACACCTTCATATGTGCGCCAAACACACCCGTTTCCGTCCGGATTCCATTCAATCTGCACTTTTTCACAAAATGGCGGTACAATTCATCCGCCTGCTGCGGAAGCTGCGCATTCATAAAATTAGGACGCCGGCCATGAGTCGCATCAGCCAATAATGTAAAATTGGAAACTGCCAAAATCGAGCCGCCAACATCAGCAAGCGCCAGATTCATCTTATCCTGCGCGTCCGTAAAGATACGCAGGCCGCAAATCTTATCTGCTAAAAGCTCCGCATCCTCCTCGGTATCGCCTTTCGCGACTCCCAATAGGATCAAAAATCCCTGTGCAATCTCTCCTGCCATTTCTCCGTCCGCTTCTACAGAAGCCCGGGAAACCCTTTGAATCACTGCTATCATACCGTTCCTTACTTCCTGCAATTCGCGTCAACGTACTGCACGCGAGACGTCGGAAACCCCCTGAATTCGTTTTAGGCGCAACATGACAGATCCAAGCTGCTCTGCGCTGCGCAGATTTACTACCAGATCGATCACCGTGTTGCTCCCATTTTCCGCTCGTGCGGATACAGAAGACATCTGAATATTCATATCACTGATTGCCGTCGCCACATCCGCAAGCAGACCAATCCGGTTGGCTCCCGTTACCTGTAAAGCAGTCTGATACAATTCTGTCGGCGCAGACGCCCAAGTCACGCGAATCATCCGTTCCTGAGAAGACGGATCCGAAAGCATACCCACAATATTGGGGCAATCTCGACGATGAATGCTGACGCCATATCCTTTTGTAATAAAACCGATAATATCATCGCCTGGGATTGGCGTGCAGCAGCGCGCAAATTTAATCAGACAGTTGTCAATTCCCTCCACGATGACGCCGGACGTCGGCTTCGTTTCGCGGAGCGGGCGGGAAATCCCGCGCGCCTGTTTTTCCAGACGATTATGCTCGTCGATAATACGGTTTATAACTTTCCGAACTGTAATGCCGCCATATCCCATTGCGGCATAGAGATCCTCCATATTTTGAAAGTCCAATTTCCGTAAAATCGAATTGCGAAAACTTTCATCTTCAAAAATTTTGACGAGCAAATTCCGGCGCAATTCCGCCTCAAATTCTGCCCGGCCAAGCTGAATATTTTCCTCTCGGCGTTCTTTCTTAAACCACTGCTTAATTTTATTGCGCGCCTCACCTGTCTTTACAATAGAAAGCCAATCACGGCTCGGGCCGCGCGCCGCGTTTGATGTCAAAATTTCCACAATATCGCCATTGGAAAGTTTACTGTCAAGCGGTACGATTTTTCCGTTTACCTTCGCCCCGGTCATACGGTTGCCGACGGCGGAATGTATCGCGTATGCAAAATCAATGGGGGTCGCATCCGCCGGCAAATTGATCACATCGCCCTTCGGCGTAAATACAAACACCTCGTCTGCAAAGAGTTCCACACGCAAGTCGGTGAAAAACTCTTCTGAGTCGTTGTCTTTCTGGTTTTCAATAAAACGACGCACCCAGGCAAAAATTTCTTCATCGCCCTTTTTCGTTACATTATCCTTATATTTCCAATGTGCGGCAATCCCATATTCCGCAGTATTGTGCATTTCCCAGGTGCGAATCTGCACTTCAAACGGCTGCCCACCCCGGCCGATTACCGTCGTATGAAGGCTTTGATACATGTTGGGCTTCGGTGTATAAATATAATCCTTGAAACGTCCGGGCATTGGATGATACAGTTCATGCACGATTCCCAAAACGTTATAGCACTGCGGAATCGTATCGACAATTACGCGCATGGCATAAATGTCATACACCTGTGCAATATCGCGGTTCATCATGTACACTTTGCGATAAATACCATAAATATGCTTGACCCGTCCCTCAACGTACGCCTCTATCCCCTGTTCTTTCAGGCGTTCCTTCATACGGAGCATAATGGTATCCAGCATCGTTTTTCCCTCTTTATTGCTCTTTTCCAGGTAATCAACGATTTCTTTGTAACCAACTGGATCCAAATATTTAATTGCAAGATCTTCTAGTTCAACCTTAATGCTGTTCATACCCAGCCGGTGCGCAATCGGGGCATAAATCTGCATTGTCTCCAGTGCTTTCACACGCTGTTTTTCCGGCGGTCGATACATCAACGTCCGCATATTGTGGAGACGGTCCACCAACTTTATGATAATGACACGAATATCACGCGCCATCGCAATAAACATTTTCCGAAGGTTTTCGATTTCTTCTTCTTCGGCGCTTTCATACGTCATACGCGTCAACTTGGTAACGCCTTCCACCATGTCCGCAACGGACACGCCGAACTTCTGTTTAATCTGCGCGTATGTCGTATTGGTATCCTCAATTGCGTCGTGCAAAAGTGCGGCGATAATAGTATCCGGATCCAAACCCAGCTCCGCCAAAATCTCCGCGACAGCCAAGGGATGAATAATATATGGTTCGCCGCTGGAACGCAGCTGATGCTCATGGGCAGTATCTGCCATATCGAATGCATCGCGAATGCGCGCGGCATCAGCTTCTGAACAATTGATCTTCTGGATAATCGCTTCTATGCGCTCTTTCATAAAGTCCCTCCGAAAAAACAAATACCCCATCTAAGCGGCTTCCAGGGAACGCTTATCGCAAAATAGCAGCGTCACGCAAATGTGCCATAATGGCCGAACCGGAAATGTCTCGTTTCAAACATTTTTGTGGAATCTGAATTTTCATTTTTTCTCCGTCGTAGGAAAACTTCATCAAGTCAAATTCTGCAAACACGGCGCAGCAAACCAGCAGCTTCCCGGCATTCAAAGGGATCCCTCGTTCTGTCCGAATGCGCAGAGCCGCGTCTTCCGGTGGACAGAGGAGTTTTCCCTCCTGACAGTTTGCAGAAATATACCGCCATACGGCGATCTGCTCATTCCGGCACGGGGTAATATGATTTGCCTGATGCGCCGTGATCGATCCGCCACTCATAAATGTTTGAAAAATAGAAATATCCTGTTCGTTGCAACGACGGGCAGCCTCCGTCAAACGGATATCCCGAACGATAAACTGCACGCTCCGTCCACGAAACATATTAATATCTGCTGAAAACAGGACATCCACAGAACTTCCCTTCACATAGGGCGCGTCGCCTGCGCAAGCGCCAAAATGCACCGCGTCAAACCGCATTGGTCCTGCAGCAAGAATCAGGCGCGTATGTCGATCATTCCCAATCGGAGAAACGCATACCACACGTAAATCACGCAGACAAAAAACGGGCTGCGGATTTGCCATACCAAAAGGTTCTAAAACAGACAAAGACTCCACAGAATCCAAAGTGAAATCCTGCGCGTGTGCTTCACAATCCACACTGATAGTCGGAATACACGCCTCTGGTTTCAATTCCCGATTTGCATACTCCAAAAACGCCTTTCGAAAGGCCTCCAAATTTTCTGTCTTCAGCGTCAGGCCAGTAGCCAATTCATGTCCGCCAAACTTGGAAAGATACGCGGCGTTTGCCTGCAACGCCGCAAACAAATTAAACCCTTCCACACTGCGTCCAGAACCGCGGGCTTCCTCGCCCTCTACACAGAGTAATATTACAGGCTTACCCAACGCATCCGCTAATTTCGACGTCACGACGCCGATAATACCATGATGCCAATGCTCATTCCACAGCACAACAGCCCGATCATGCTCCAAATCACACTCCCGTGCAATTTTTTCCATAGCCTCATCGCGGATATCGTTTTCCATCGCCTGTCTTTGCCGATTCAGCGCGCATAGCTCTCCCGCCAAAACATCTGCCTGTGCAGGGTCATCCGTCAAGAAAAGCTCCACCGATTTTTCGGCACATCCAAATCGTCCTGCCGCATTGATACGGGGCGCTATCACATAACTGATAGAAATGGCGCTGGTTCGTTTGCATTCATCCAGTTCACAGTGACGCGCAAGCGCTATGTAACCGGGAGCTAAATCCGCCTCCAACATTTTCATGCCAAACGCGGCAATTGCACGGTTTTCCGAAACAAGCGGCATCAAATCTGCTACCGTCCCCAACGCCGTCAGCGGCGAATAATCGCATAAAATCTCGTCAAACCTGTCCGGACCTGCCAACGCACAGATCACCTTAAACGCCACGCCGACTCCGGCCAGATCCTTGAACGGATAGGCGCTGTCCAGGCGCTTTGGATTTACCACAGCGTCTGCCGCGGGTATCACATCTTTGCACTCATGATGATCCGTCACGACAATACGCAGTCCCAGTGAATGCGCATATGCGACTTCGTCTAGAGCCGTGATGCCTGTATCCACCGTCACGATCAGCTTCGTTCCCTGTTCCGCCAATTTGTGAATGGCGCAAGCACTGAGCCCGTACCCTTCATTCAGGCGATCCGGAATATAATAAGAACAGTCGGCGCCTTGGGCACGCAAATATTTCATCATAATGCAAGTTGACGTAACCCCATCTACATCATAATCACCATAAATGGCGATCTTTTCGCCTTTTTCAAGCGCATCTTTAATGATGTGAACTGCTTGAGCCATATCAGGAAGCAACATCGGATCAAAAAGTGTTTTGGGCGATTTGGATAGAAAGCGCTCCGCACTCTCGCGGTCCGTAACACCACGTGCTGCCAGCACGCGGGAAGGAAGGAGCGGCAGTCCTGTCTCGTGTGCAATACACTGCGCCGCGGATTCTGAATATTTTTCAGAAAACTCCCATTTCTTCCTCGTTTTCATGCCTGCCTCCATTTCCCCAAACTACATCTTACCCCAATAGCCGCCGTTTTTCAGCGTATCGTTCCAAATTATACAAAAGTATTGCACATGCTCCAAACAACAGTCTTATTAACAAGGTATTATAACACAATCTTTCCTATTTTTCAACATCGGAATCCGGATCTCCCCATAACCGGTTATCAAAACCATAGCGTGACAGAGCCTTCAAATTTTGTCTGATGGTGCTAAGACATCGATTTTTCACTTGCCAGATTGCACTGCATATGCTATAATAAAAGACAAATTCATGAGCTGTTTAGACAAAAAAGGCCTTTGGATGGAATTGATTTGAGCAGATGTAAAGGAAAGATGCATGGAAAAAGGTATTTTTTCCTGGTTTGGTTACCTCCTTCCGATGGAAGATCGTTTTTCAATGATACGCGCGGCAGGTTTTACGCGTGTAATGCTCTGGTGGGGCGGTGAGTTTGATCAAAAACCGGGAGAATATCTTACGCATCCGGCGCTCGCCCGACGTTTTGGCCTGACGGTAGAAAATGTGCATCTTCCCTATTGGAATGCCAACGAGCTTTGGACAGGCGGCAGTTTTGAAACCTTGCTTTTTAAAGGTATTGAAGCATGTGCACAGCAAAATGTTCCCACGTTGGTCATGCATGTCTCAGAAGGAGATGCCCCTCCTCCCCCTACACAACAGGGGATTGATACACTTTTGCGTGCTGCGGAACTTTGCGAAAAATTGCAAATTAATTTAGCGCTCGAAAATGTTCGCAAAACCGATCACCTGGTCTATGCACTTTCATCCGTTGATTCCAAGCGCGTTGGTTTCTGTTACGATATCGGTCATTCCCGGGTAGTCTGCGGGCGCACTCATACTCTTTTGATACGTTATGCCGATCGGCTAATGGCACTGCATCTGCACGATAACGATGGCAGCGACGATCAGCATCATCTTCCGTTCGACGGTGACGTGGATTGGGTGTCGTTTGCCCGTATCCTGCCGCAAACTGTTTATCGAGGTGCTTTGACACTGGAAGTGGATCCACAGGATTGGAAAAATCCCAACCGGTGTTCTCCGGAAATTTATCTTGCCCGCGCATATGAGCGGGCTTGCCGCCTGGATAACCTGTGCGGTAATTAAACTTGCGTGATATTTTTTCACTTACATACACAATAGGAGGAACCCATATGGCATACTTAATTGGTATCGACATCGGTACGTCCGGCACAAAGACCGTGCTTTTTGACGAAGCCGGTACGACAATCGCTTCCGCGCTGCGTGAGTACCCCATGTCGCAGCCCGCCAACGGTTGGGCGGAGCAAGATCCGGAACTCTGGTGGAACGCCGTCTGTGAGACACTGAAACAAGTCACCGCCGGCATTGACACGTCTGAAATCAAGGGCATCGGACTTTCCGGTCAGATGCACGGCTCCGTACTTTTGGATAAGAACGGCAATGTTCTGCGTCCGGCCATTCTGTGGTGTGATCAGCGTACAGTTGCGGAATGTGAGGAGATTACGTCCATTATTGGCGCACAGCATCTTATTGAGCTGACCGCCAATCCCGCACTCGTTGGTTTTACGGCGCCGAAAGTTCGCTGGGTCTATAACCATGAGCCCGAGATTTATGCAAAGATTGCAAAAATCCTGTTGCCGAAAGACTATATCCGCTATAAACTTTCCGGCGAATTTGCCACGGAAGTTTCCGATGCTTCCGGCATGCTTTACCTCGACGTGGTAAACCGCTGCTGGAGCAACGAGGTATTAGAGAAACTCGACGTCGACAAGAATTGGCTGGCACCTGTTTATGAGTCCCCGGTTATCAGTTCCGTCGTCAATGCTGAGGCTGCGGCATTAACCGGTCTGAAGGCCGGTACGCCGATCGCCGGTGGTGCGGGTGACCAGGCTGCCGGTGCTGTGGGCAACGGTATTGTCCGTGAAGGCGTTGTTTCCGCGACAATTGGTACCTCCGGCACGATCTTTGCACATACTGATACGGTAAAAGTGCATCCCTCCGGTGTGATTCAGAGTTTCTGTCATGCGGTTCCCGGTGCCTGGCACTTGATGGGCTGCACGCAGGGCGCCGGTATGTCCTTACAGTGGTTCCGCAATAATTTCTGCGGTCCGGAAATGGATACGGCAAAGATTATGGGCGTTGATCCCTATTATCTGATGGATCAGGCGGCTGCAAAAGTGCAGGCCGGTTGTGAAGGGCTCATTTATCTCCCCTATCCGATTGGCGAACGTACCCCGCACTGTGATGCGGATGCCCGTGGTGTATTCTTCGGCATCAATCCGCAACATACTCGTGCGCACTTCACGCGTGCCATTCTGGAAGGCGTTGCGTTCTCGCTGCGTGACAGTCTGGAAATCCTCCGTGACTTCGGCATTTCCACAAGCGAAGTCCGTGCTACCGGCGGCGGCGGTAAGAGCAAAATCTGGCGTAAAATCCAGGCAGATGTCTATAATGCACCGATTACCACCGTTCAGTCTTCTGAAGGCGGCGCGCTTGGCGTTGCGATTCTCGCTGCAGTTGGAACAGGCCTTTATTCCAGTGTGCCGGAAGCCTGCGATGCTATTATTCGTACGAATGAGCCGCTGGCGCCGGATGCCGAACAAGCAAAGATTTACGATGGATATTTCCGTCTTTATGATCGTCTCTATCAGGCACTCAAGCCCGAATACAAGGAGCTTACCAAGCTGTATTATTAAGCATTTGCTTTCACAAAAACTCCGCCGCGTGGGGTGTCCCACGCGGCGGTGTTTTTGTGTTCGGACAATTTCCCAAAAGAATCAGGATGTTGCCTTTTTATTACCCTTTACAAGTCTAATCTTGGTCCAAACGTCAACTTGCAAAACAGCTGTTTGATTTGGCTATCATTAAATGCATATCGTTTTTCAGCAACTTAAGATTCCAAACCGAGCGTCAATTGTTGTTCAGGCTGGTCATCCGGCGCCAGCTTGGCGCCTGCGGCCGGCAATGTCCTGGAGCGGTAGCGCTTCGGATCATGAAATGCTGCTTCTTCCAACCATTTCGCAGCTTCCACTTTCTGTCCGGCCTTTAACGTCATCACGGCTACGCCAATGGTATCTCTGGTTGTTTTCGGCGTCAACATTGCAGTATTTAAAAGCAGCGCACGCCCTGCGGAAGAATATAGTGCAATTTCCCGTTCTTCCCTTATAAAAAACGCGTTTACCAGGGGGGATCGATCGCTATAAGCCGTAGTCAGACGCCGCCGGTTTGTCTTGGTTTCAAAAGTATTGGCCGAAACGCGAGCTGCCTTTCCATTTTCAAACACATAAATCAGGCTGCCACTATAATCGCCGGGCAAAAAGACAAACACAGGGAGCTCGCCTTCCTCCATTCCCAACTTTGCCGGAATATAGTCTCCCAAAACGCTGGCCTTGCTGTCCTCAAATTCAGAAAGGCGCGTTTTATAAGCCTGTGCATGATTTGTAAGGAAAATCAGTTCATCTGCATTCCGCGCTTCCATGGCCTGAGAAATCACATCGCCCTCTTTGAGTTTCTGCTCACCGCTCATGCGCAGCGACTGTGGCGTGATCTTTTTAAAATATCCTTCGCGGGATAAGAATACATGAACCGGATAATCCGGGACGGTATCTTCTTCCTGCGGCAATACCGATTCGCTTTCATCAAGGATTGCTGTCCGTCTGGGCATACCATATTTTTTCGAAATTTCTCCCAGTTCGCGGATGATCACATTGCGCAATTTTGTCTTGCTTTTTACCAAATCTTCAAGTGATGCGATCTCCGCTTCCAAGTCCTTCGTTTCCTCTACCCTTTTCAGGATATACTGACGATTGATATTGCGCAGGCGAATTTCCGCAACAAATTCTGCCTGCACTTCGTCAATGCCAAAGCCGATCATGAGATTCGGTACGACTTCGCTTTCCTCTTCAGTTTCCCGAATGATTGCAATTGCACGGTCAATATCCAGAAGAATTTTCCCAAGTCCCTGTAATAAATGGAGACGCTCCTTCATTCGGGTCAGATCATAATGCACACGACGGCGGATACACTCCGTACGCCAGGCGGTCCATTCCTCCAAAATACGTCGGACACCCAATACCATTGGCGTACCCGCAATCAAGACGTTAAAATTGCAGCTGAAACTGTCTTCCAATGGCGTTAACCGGAAAAGTTTTTGCATCAATTTTTCCGGATCCACACCACGTTTTAAATCAATGGTCAATTTTAGACCATTTAAATCGGTCTCATCCCGCATATCTGCAATCTCGCGAATTTTACCGGATTTAATCAACTCCGCCGTTTTGTCCATGATGGCTTCCACGGTAGTCGTATAGGGAATTTCATAAATTTCAATCAGATTCCCCTGCTGCTCGTGTCTCCACTGCGCCCGAATCCGGAACGAACCACGGCCGGTCTCATAGATTTGCTCCAATTGTGCCCGATTATAAAGCAGCGCGCCGCCGGTAGGAAAATCCGGCGCCAGCAAAGTCGTAGCCAGATCATGTTCGGGATTGCGTATCAGTTCAATTGCCGTCTTGCAAACTTCCGACAAGTTAAAACTGCACAATGTACTGGCCATGCCGACAGCAATCCCCTGATTCGCATTGACCAGAATATTGGGAAACGCGGTTGGCAGCAAAGTCGGCTCTGTCATCGTATTGTCGTAGTTCGGGACGAAATCTACGGCTTCCTGGTCGATATCGCGAAAAATTTCCGCCGTAATGGCGTCCAACTTTACCTCAGTATAACGCGGGGCAGCATATGCCATATCGCGCGAATAACATTTCCCGAAATTCCCCTTGGAGTCAATCAAAGGATGCAATAACGCACCGTTTCCCCGCGAAAGGCGTACAAGAGTATCATAAATCGCCTGGTCTCCATGCGGATTCAGCTTCATGGTCTGCCCGACTACATTCGCCGACTTTGTACGCTGACCGCGCAAAAGATTCATCTTATACATGGTATACAACAGTTTTCTATGGGATGGTTTAAAGCCATCTATTTCCGGGATAGCACGGGATACAATGACGCTCATGGCATATGGCATGTAGTTAGTAATCAGCGTCTCTGTAATTCCCTGTTCATCTACCATGGCCGGAGCAAGAACTTCTTCTTGTTGTGGGGACTTTTTTTTCTTGGAAGGCATAATGGTTTTGCTCCTTACTTACGAAATATCAGCAAGGTCTAAATACTGTGCGCCGTTTTCTGCAATATACTCCTTACGGCCGGCCAGATTATCACCTAAAAGCAGTTCAAAAATTTCCGCTGTGTGCGCCGCGTCCTCCGGCATCACTCGAATCAGACGGCGTGTGGCAGGATTCATGGTGGTTTGCCACATCATTTCAGGTTCGTTTTCGCCCAATCCCTTGGAACGGTTCAACGTATATTTGGTATTTCCCAACTTTTCGAGAATTTCCACACGTTCCCGTTCATTGTAGGCAAACTGGGACCCGTCTTTGGTTATAATTTCAAACAAGGGGCTCTCGGCGATATACACATATCCCTGTTCAATCAACGTAGGTGTCAAGCGGTACAGCATGGCAAGGATCAAAGTACGGATCTGGAATCCGTCGTAATCGGCATCGGTACAAATAATCACCTTGTTCCAACGCAAATTTGCCAGATCAAACGCCGACAAATCCTTCGCCACCTTTTTCGTTTCCACGCCGCATCCCAATACCTTGATTAAATCCGTAATGATATCGCTTTTAAAAATCCGATCATAATCCACTTTTAAGCAGTTTAAAATTTTCCCCCGTACCGGCATGATCGCCTGAAATTCCGCATCCCGGCCCAGCTTTACGGAACCCAACGCAGAATCTCCCTCCACGATATACAATTCCCGGCGCGAAACGTCTTTCGTACGGCAATCAACAAATTTTTGCACCCGGTTGGCAATATCAATAGAACCCGCCAACTTTTTCTTTAAATTCTGCCGCGCACTTTCCGCCTGCTCACGGCTGCGCTTATTCACCAGTACCTGCGCAGTTATGCGATCTGCATCCGTGCGGTTTTCAATAAAATACACTTCAAGCTGCGCCCGCAGAAATTCCGTCATGGCGTCCTGGATAAACTTATTCGTGATTGCCTTCTTGGTTTGGTTTTCATAAGAAGTCTGCGTGGAAAAACAGTTGGTAACAATTACAAGACAATCAAACACATCTGCCGCAGAAATCCGGCTTTCACCCTTATTATAACGTCCATTTTGACGTAAATAGGAATCTATCGCATATAAAAATGCATTCTTCACCGCATTGGCCGGCGCGCCTCCATATTCCAGCCAGGAAGAATTATGATAATACTCCGCAATGCTGGATGTATTGGAAAAACAAAAAGCCAACCCAATTTTCAATTTATAATCCGGTTTATCCGCCCGATCGCGGCCACGGCGTTCCGCATTCCAGGTCTGGACAGACGTCATGGGATTTGCTCCCGCCAACTCCGTTACATAATCCGTAATTCCGTTTTCATAAAGAAATTCTTTGGTTTCAAATTTTCCGTTTTCAAGCTGATTTCGAAACACAAAACGCAAGCCGGCGTTCACGACAGCCTGTCGCTTTAAAACATCTTCATAGTAGGAAACCGGAATATCGATATCCGTAAAAACCTGCAAATCCGGTTTCCAGTGTGTAAGCGTTCCAGTTTTTTTGCGATCCGCCGGCTCTTTCTTCATTTCCCCAACCAGCTCACCACGCTCAAAATGCAAGGAATATTTGAAACCATCCCGACGGACAATCACATCCATATACTCCGACGAATACTGTGTGGCACACGCGCCCAGACCATTCAGCCCTAGAGAGTATTCGTAATTTTCGCCGGAATCGTTATTATATTTTCCACCTGCGTAAAGTTCGCAAAAAATCAATTCCCAGTTATATCGGCCTTCCCGTTCATTGAAATCGACCGGCATACCGCGTCCAAAATCTTCCACTTCAATGGAACAGTCCCGGTAACGGGTCACATAAATGACGTCTCCAAATCCTTCTCTCGCTTCGTCGATAGAATTGGACAGAATTTCAAACACCGCATGTTGGCATCCTTCCAAACCATCCGATCCAAAAATAACCGCCGGGCGCCTGCGGACTCGATCCGCACCCTTTAATGAAGTTATACTCTCGTTATCATATACGGCACGTTTTGCCATGTTTTACCCGCCTTAATTCCTGTATTTTGTTGCACATCAGCACCCAAACTCCATATATTGTATCTTGTTTCCCCCGTTTTGTCAACAGTTAACATAATCTCTGTCACTTTCATCGAATTTGTGCCGCATCGCATAAGGTCATTTGTGTTGGATATACTACTGGAGATTGGAGATGAGCAAGTGATTACATTACGGGGAATCCAGAAAATTTATCAAACCAAAAGCGGTGCAGTCTGCGCACTGCGCGGAATAAATCTCTGCGTTGCAGAAGGAGAATTTTTATCTATCATTGGCCGCTCCGGGTCTGGGAAGACAACCCTGATGAACATATTAGGTTGTCTGGATACTCCGAGCGACGGGGAATATTTTTTGCGAGGAGCAGACATTTCACACGCCTCCTCCCCTTACCGCGCAGCTATTCGTAACCGGGAGATCGGTTTTGTTTTTCAGGGATACAATCTTGCGCCACGTCTGAACGCTTTGGAAAATGTAGAACTCCCGTTAATGTTTCGCGGTATCCCCCATGGAGAAAGACGAAAACTTGCAAAAACGGCTCTGGAAGCAGTGGGCCTAGAACATCGTATGCTACATTATCCTTCTCAGCTTTCCGGCGGGCAGCAGCAACGCGTCGCAATTGCGCGGGCAATCGCCGCAAAACCACCCCTTATTTTGGCAGACGAGCCAACCGGCAGCTTGGATCGCATGGCGGCAGGCGAATGCCTTACCTTGCTCAGCCAACTGCATCAATTCGGACACACAGTTATCTTGATTACGCACGATGCGGCGGCCGCAGCGTGTGCTGACCGAACCATTCAAATTGTAGATGGAGCAATTACCGCCTCCTCTTAAAATCAACCTCTAAAAATTTATCATGGCATTCAATCCCCGACAATAAAAAAGCCCCGCCCATCCGGCAGTCATCATTACTGTCAGATAGACGGGGCTATTTAGGTCAAGAATTCAAAAAAGGCTTCACAACTTATTCTGCTTCAACAGGATCCATACCCATAGCAACCAGGAAGCGGTTATAACGCGCCTGTGCTACATCCAAGCACTCCTGGAGACCCAGCGTATCATATGCATACTGCAGTTTCTCATCGATTTCATCAACAGAAATCTGACCAGTGATCGCAGTCGTCGTCATCTCAAGCAGATACGTATCCAGGTCCGTACGATACTGGGAATTAATCAATACCTCTTCGCTGGTAGGCGGTGTAAAGAACGAATACACAGCGCACGGATTGAAATTCTCTTCGCCGTAGTCATTGATATACTGCAAGAATTTCGTTGCAGGAGAATCACCCTCGCCGTTATAATTCACAGATTCTTTCCATTCATCTGCCGTCATAAACTTTTCGGTATAGCATTCACCAGCATCCAGAGCATCCTGTACAGAATCATACGTAGTGCAATTAAGACCCCAGACATTGGCAATACCGGCATCCGGGAACGCGTTAAAGTCCAGCCACAGGCCACCGGCTCCTCTATAGCCATCCTGATCTTCGCTCAACGTATACTGCTGGATCAGGCCATCATCCGTCCAATCCCATGCAACACCCTCAATACCGTAGTTACGCAGGAAGAAATATTTCTCGCTGTGGAGGAAGTCCATGAAACGTCCGGCTGCATCCAGATCCACTTCAGAATTAAAGGTGAAACCAACACCGCCAGCCACAGCTTCCTGGGCAATAAAACGCGGTTCAATGGTGTCCACCGCCTGAATGATGGGCATCGGCTCGTAATCCGCATCCGGATCACCCGTCTCAGTCGCCCACAGGTTGTCGTTCATTACGGTGTAAGCAGATACGTAGTTACCGGCACAGTAGACAGAATACTGCCACAT
The DNA here is from genome assembly GCA_944376195.1 of uncultured Clostridia bacterium. Taxonomy (GTDB): domain Bacteria; phylum Bacillota; class Clostridia; order Oscillospirales; family QAMX01; genus Allobutyricicoccus. The sequence goes on from CALWBW010000031.1 coordinate 16,151, forward strand.
GGCGCCACCGTCGTTGTTATAGAGAACCTTATCATCATAAAGGCCACGCATATAGGTCAGCCACGGTTTGTAGCCTTCCATCAGCTGCGGAACCTCTATTACGCCGGTACCAGGATTCTCAATCATAGCACCACTGGGAAGGCCCCACCACTGTGCGACACCAGCATAAACACCGGTTGTTCCCAGATGCGCAACATAACGCTCATCATTCGCGCCATTTCCGTTTACATCCTGCGTGTTAAACTGCACCAGTGCCTCCTGGAATTCTTCCGGACTCGTCGGCATGGCAAGGCCCAGCTTATTCAGCCAGTCCTGACGGATTGCAAGACCATACGGTCCATGTACCTGAACAGGCACTCTCTGCGTCAAGGTAGAGTTGGAGAGGTCAATTGCGTTGGCAGTATTGTTACCAGGACGCATGGTGTACCAGTTCCCGTCTTCCATGGTCATCCACGCCTTGGCATACGCAAGGGGACCGCCTTCATCAAAAAGGGGCGCGCACTCCGGTGCATACTCCAAAACGTCGTCCATCGCAGCAAAACCGCCATTGACATAGACAGAATTATACACATCCTCCGGGAAGAAGGAGCCGCAGTAGGAATCCGGCAGCGTACCGGACGCCAGTAAACCATTGATTGTGGTCTGATAAGCACTCTGGTCAATGGCTTCCCAGTCAATAACCAGCTTGTAATCGTTTAAAGCAAGATCCATATAAGCTTTAAACGTTTCAAAATCCTCTGCTTCTGCTGCTGAGTACTTATAGTTGTGGAACTCAAAACCCAACCAAGTTATCGTTTTCGCTTCTACCTCTTCCGGTGTATCTGCGTCTTCATTGTTTTCCTCATTATCCGATACATCTGCTGTATTGCCGGACGCATCATCCTCTTCATTGTTCTCGGCATCGTTCTGACAGCCGGCAAAGAGCGCCAGAAGCAACATCAATGCCAACACTAAAGACAAAAAGCGGTATCTCGATTTCATAATTACCTCCTGTTTTCAAGCAAAGCAATAAGAAATTATATGGGAAAAACTGAAAACCACATTGCGACTTCTGCTTCCTTTTAACATACATGCAAATAGAACATAGTTCTTTCGAACCGTTCCTTGCATCGCTGCCCGCCTGCTGACATTTTAAGTCAACAGGCGGGCAAAACTCTTTACTTATTCTACTTCAACAGGATCCATACCCATGGCAACCAGGAAACGGTTATAACGCGCCTGTGCAACATCCAAGCACTCCTGGAGACCCAGCGTATCATACGCATACTGCAACTTTTCGTCGATTTCATCAACCGAAATCTGTCCGGTGATCGCCGTCGTCGTCATCTCAAGCAGATACGTATCCAAGTCCGTACGATACTGAGAGTTAATCAGCACTTCTTCACTGGTAGGCGGCGTCAGGAAGTTATACCAACCTGCCGGGTTGAACTGATCAGAGCCAAATTCGGAAATATACTGAAGTGTTTTTCTCGAAGGAGCGGCACCCTCACCATTGTATCCAACGGATTCCTTCCACTCTTCTTCGGTCATAAACTTTTCGGTATAGCACTCGCCAGCATCCAAAGCCTCTTCCACAGAAGTATACTGCGTGCTCTGCAAACCCCAAACATTCGCAATACCAACATCCGGGAACGCGTTGAAGTCCAGCCACAGACCGCCAGCACCCTTATAGCCATCCTGGTCCTCACCCAGCGTATACTGTTCGATCAGGCCGTCGTCAGTCCAATCCCATGCAACGCCTTCAATACCATAAGTCTTCAAGAAATAGTACTTCTCACTGTGGAGGAAATCCATGAAACGTCCGGCTGCATCCAGATCCACTTCAGAATTGAACGTGAAACCAACACCACCGGCCACAGCTTCCTGCACGATATAACGCGGAGCAATGCCATCAACAGCCTGAATCAAAGGCATCGGCTCGTAATCCGCATCCGGATCACCCGTCTCAGTCGCCCACAGGTTGTCGTTCATTACGGCATATGCAGCTGCATAGTTACCAGCGCAATAGACAGAATACTGCCATACAGCACCACCGTCGTTGTTATAGAGAACCTTATCGTCATAAAGGCCACGCATATAGGTCAGCCACGGTTTGTAGCCTTCCATGATATACGGCGTCTCAATCACACCCGTACCGGGATTTTCAACCATGTTGCCATAAGGCAAACCAAACCACTGCGCAACACCAGCATAAACACCGGCTGTTCCCAGATGCGCAACATAACGCTCATCGTTCGCGCCGTTTCCGTTTACATCCTGCGTGTTGAACTGCACCAGCGCTTCATGGAATTCTTCCGTCGTTGTCGGCATGGCAAGGCCCAGTTTATTCAGCCAGTCCTGACGGATTGCAAGCGCATACGCACCGTGAACCTGGAACGGAACACGCTGCTGCATCGTATCATTGGAAAGATCCATAGACGTTGCAGTGTTGTTACCAGGACGCATGGTGTACCAGTTTCCGTCTTCCATGGTCATCCAAGCTTTAGCATACGCAAGGGGACCACCTTCATCAAAGAGGGGCGCGCACTCCGGCGCATACTCCAAAACGTCGTCCATCGCGGCAAAACCGCCGTTGACATAGACGGAATTGTACACATCCTCCGGGAAGAAGGAGCCGCAGTAGGAATCCGGCAACGTACCGGATGCCAGCAAACCATTGATTGTGGTCTGATAAGCACTCTGGTCAATGGCTTCCCAGTCAATAACCAGCTTGTAATCGTTTAAAGCAAGATCAATAAAAGCTTTGTAGGTTTCAAAATCCACAGCTTCCGCTGCTTCATATTTATAGTTGTGGAACTCAAAACCCAACCAAGTCAAAGTCTTTGCTTCCACTTCTTCCGGTGCATCTGTATCTTCACTGGTTCCTTCGTTATCTGACACATCCGCCGTATCGCCGGACACATCATCCTCCGCATCATTCTCGGTATCGTTCTGACAGCCGGCAAAGAGCGCCAGAAGCAACATCAGCGCCAATACCAAAGATAAAAAGCGGTATCCTGATTTCATAAGTACCTCCCATTTCTCACACCGTACAATTTTCCATCGGCAGCGTGAAAAAAGCTAAAAAGTTATTTTAATAAGAGTTATGCCTTTTTGGCAAAACGGAATACATTCCAAGAGAGTTTCTTCAAATTCGCACTAACTTCGCCATTCTCGCACTTGGTGTTTGCATTGACCTTAGGAAGAATGGCATTGGGATTTTCAAAAGAGTTAGACGCCATCATATCATCCGAATAAAGTTCAATATGTTCAACGAACTCATATCCCTTAAATCCGGAAACATCTATTGTTGCATCATTGTCGCTTTCCCAGTTACGGTTCAGTACGAACACATTCAGCGTTCCCTGCTCATCATCGTAGGCTGCCGCAGACTCAATAAACGGCAGGCCTTCGCGTGCATCATACATATGGAAATTATCCGTTGCATAGCTGGGAACGTCAAACGTATCACACTCTACACCGGTACGCATGGAAACGCCGGTACCATAATTCTTCATCTGCTGGAAGAAATAGTGTAAACCGGATTTCCAAACGTGGTCATGATTGCAGGCGGCATACGCATTCAAACCACCTGTCATGCAGCCAATTTCCACACGGTCAGCATGGCGCAGGAACGTCAGCATCGTAGAGGCCGTCGTTGCAATGTCTACGCATTCGCCATACGGACGCTGGAACTTAAACGCAGGCATATTGTCCGGATCATGCAGGATATACTCACGCGGGTCATGTTTCTGGAAACCCTTCTGGAAGTAACGCTCCTGCGTAATCCCATAAGTAAAGCCCTTACCGGCGCGCATGGAGTTACCATACTCGTCAAAGGAGAGCTTCATCTTATGCTGAGAACGGTTCTTTGTGGCTATGTAGTCGCACAACGCAATTTCCGTATTGATATAATCCTCAAAATAGACAGAACTTGCAAGCAACGTCGGCAGCTCACCCAGCGGAACCGTGTGATAATGATGCAGAGAAATGTAATCTACCGCTTCATAGCACTGTTCCAGCACTTGCCTATCCCAATCCGGATAATGATCCAGATACGGAGAAGACGATACGCAAACCGCAGTTTCAATCGTGGAATCCACCCACTTCATGGCTTTGGAAACCTCATGTGCACGAACACCGTAACCTCTCGGATCCTTATCCCAGGAAGCAATCTGCCATGGGCCATCGGCTTCGTTACCAAGATACCAAACCTTTACGCCATACGGATCCTCATGACCGTATTTACGACGTAAATCAGACCAATAGGTACCACCCTTATGGTTCGTATACTCGGTAATATAAATGGCATCATTGATGTCTCCGGTTCCCAGGTTAATCGTATACATCGGCTCAAACCCGACTTTCTCCGCCCACTGCAGATACTCATCATGTCCGACCTCGTTTGTGATATACTGGAACCATGCCAAGTCCAGATGCGTCTTTCGATCCTTCACAGGACCAATGGAGTCTTTCCAATCCCAACCGGAAATAAAATTTCCACCGGGCAAACGAACCGACGGGATACCAGCCGCTTTTAAAGCGTCAATCCAGTCTTTTCGGAATCCTTGTTCGTCCGCGGTCGGATGCTTGGGATTGAACATGCTCCCATTCACCATCGTACCAATTGGCTCTAAGAATCCGCCATACAAACGCGGCGAAATCCGTCCAATCGGGAACAGAGGATGAACTGCTATTTTAGCTTTTTTGGGCATTTCACACCTCCAACCATAATTTATCACCATTGTAAATCAGAATAGAAAATTTGTCAAACAATTCAGAATAACACAGTTAGAAATTCAAACAAAGTGCACAAAGTGCAGTAAAATATGAAATGGTTCGCATCATAATGGAAATTATTTCAATTTATATTTCCGAATTAAACAGTACAAATAATTGCAAAAAAAGAGCTTATTTTTAAAAATAAGCTCTTTTTCAATACAAACACGTCAACTTCTTATTTTCTTTTTTCTTCCATTCGTCCAATACTTACAGATGATAACGAAAGTTTCTCTCAAAAAACCTGCAAAACAAGCAATTTTTTTCATTTTACACTGCAAATATAGCCTTTTAGCATAAGTTTTATGCTTTTTAACAGTTCACGGCGTACATGTTTTTTCCAACTTCCCACGCAACTTTTCAAGTGCTTTTTTCTCAATGCGCGATACATAGCTGCGCGCTTATTGGAAACGTTTGCGCCTATGGACGCCTGTTCCAGCAACAGTTTTTCGCTTTTTTCCCGCTACCGCATGGACAGAGGTCATTTCTGCCTACATGCGCCCACCGTTCTCTTTCCTGCCTGCGAAATTCGTCCTGAATTTCTTTGGCTGTTCTTCCATTCCTCCGCATTTCCATCAGTTCTCTCAGCTTTGGAACACTATAGGAGAAAAACGTCTCCAATCCGGAACACAGGAAATATTGCCCACTCTCGCCATCCTTTGAACTTGAGAACCGATCTTTCGGACAGCCTCCACCGCACATTGGCAACCATTGGCATTCCCTGCATTGCTGTGTCAGACTTTCGCATTTGCTTTTTCCGAATCGAATCTGCTCTGGACACACAGCAAACTGAGAAAGAGTATGATCAAAGATACTGCCAAGCAAGTGGTCGTGATCTACAAAATGATCGCAAGAATACACACTGCCGTCTTTTTCCACAATCAAAACACGTCCGCACTCCGGTGCCATCCAGCATAGTCCGGGGGGATTTCCGGCAAGAACACCCATCATTTCCGCAAACAGCTGCACCTGCGTACGTCCCAGGTCGTTCAAAATCCAATACGCAAATATGTCGCGTAAAAAACGGCCATAGCCATCCGGCGTGACAGAATCAGGAGTAACCGAACCGTCCTCCGCCCACCGGACAATCGGGATGAACTGCATCCAGCCTGTATGCAAATCCCGCAAGCCCCGATACACGCACAAGGGATCTTTTGCAGAATCCGAGGTCACGGTGCACAACAAATCCGGTTGAATTCCCCGGTCCATCAACCGTTTAGCAGCAGCGGCAACACGTTCATAGGTTGGCTTTCCTTGGGCGTCCAATCGATAAGTATCGTGGACAAGACGGGAACCGTCAATACTAAGACCGACGTCAAAATGATGCTCCGCCAAAAAATCGCACCACTGCTCGTCCAGCAGCAGACCGTTGGTCTGGATATTGTTCCAGCACTCCCATCCCGCAGGCAAATACTTCTTTTGAAGATCTACAACCTGCTGAAAAAAGTCCAATCCCGCAAGAGTGGGTTCCCCGCCATGCCAGGTAAAAGGTACCACGTTTCCTGTACTGCCTTCTATATATTGGCGAATAAAACGTTCCAATACTTCCGGCGTCATCCGCAGCGATTCCGTTCTTTGGTTCAGCTCATCATTGCCCAAATAATAGCAGTAACTGCACCGCATATTACACAACGATCCTATCGGCTTTGCCATTACAGCAAAGGGAACCCTTTCTTCTGCGCTCATCCTATCCTCTTTTCTGCGCTGAACGCATTTTATTCCTTGAGATGTTGCTCAAAGAATGCAAAAGCTTTCTCCCAGGAATCCATCGCCTGTGGCTGCCGGTACATCGCGTTATGATAATACCAAATACCATGTCCTGCGCCGTCATATCGATGGAATTCATACTTTTTCCCCAGTTTCTGGAGTTCCTCTTCCAGATGATTCACATCCTCGGGAGTCGGGTTGCGGTCTTCATTCCCAAAAATGCCCAAAAGTGGACAACTCAAATCTTTCGCAAAATCAATTGCTGCATACGGCTTTCCCTCTAAAGACGTTTTCTCCTGGAATACGCCGCCGCCCCAGCAATCCACAGCGGCATCAAATGAGTCAAGCTGACAGGCCGCCAAAAACGCATGGCGTCCGCCTGAGCACATTCCAATGACGCCTGCGCGGCCATTTGAATAAGGCTGCGCCTTCAGATAATCGGCAGCGCCGTCGACATCTCCCATCACAACTTCGTCAGGGACTCCGCCGGCCTCTCTTGCTTTCATCGAAATTTCTTCCGGAGTTCCATGCCCATATCTGCAATAAATGTCGGGACACAAAACCGCGTAGCCATGTTGCGCAAACCGTCTTGACGCTTCTCTGCAAAACTCATCCCATCCCGGCATATGAGGGATCAATACAATACCGGGAAATGGGCCGTTCCCCAAAGGCCTTGCATAGTATGCATGGATATTGTCACCGTTATGACCGCCTATGGTAATGGTTTCCGCAATCATTCCCTCGTAATTTCCTGTCTGGATATCATTCCACATAACCTTTCCTCCTCCGATACATATTTTCATTGTCTCAATAACTGTCGAATTTATTTTACCATCAATGTTCTTCCTTGTAAATCATTCCGAAGCTCTCTTATGTAGCGAAAAACATAATTGCAGTATTTTTTAGTGTGTATTTCTGATTAGTTGCAGACTTTGGACGTCATATCGGGTTTGCAAAAGCGAAATTTTATTATGAGTTCTTTATTCTCGGTCAATTCAATTCGTTCAATAAGACTGACTAAAAGCTCTCTCCTCATCAATATGGAATCTAAAAATTGTACAACAAACGCCTCGGCTTTTTCATCGGTATACACCTCCTGTTTTGTCATTTCACATAACTTTTTTATTTGGTTTTCCAAACCATCTCGCTCCATTTTCACCTTCGCGTAAAGCCGCTGAAAATCCTGCTCTAAAAGTATCCCCTTCAGACGATCGATATATATCTGATCCAAATCAGCAGTCAATCCGGCAACTTTCCTCTTGAGCGCTTGAATTTCAGTTTCAATACAGTCTTTGGCCGCCGTTTTCTTCATGATTTCTTTCGCAATCGGCAACAAACGGTCGAAACAACAAGACTTCTGGCAGATTTCACATACTTTAGAAAGCACTGCCTGATTCACGGTCTCTTCCTTTATGGAATGACAGGTACAAACACCTGCTTTGGTAAAACGTTGGTATGTGCGGCAAACAAAAAAGAGCCGGTCCTCGCCTGCTGCATTTTTGCGGTTGAGCACCGCCAGGGGATAACCACATTCATGACAAAAGATCAGGCCTTTTAAAAGGAAGTCATATGTCCGGTTTCTGGTGTGTCTTCGGCTTATTAGTAATACTTGCACTTTCTGAAATGTATCCAAATCCACCACAGGTTCATGGGTACCTTTCACAACGACCCAATTCTCCGGCGCTTGTCTGATACACTTTTTGGATTTGTAACTGATTCTCATGCTGCGTCCCTGTACCATGTTGCCGATATAGCTCTCATTTTTCAACATTTCTGAAATTCGTTCGCTACTCCATAATCCGGAATAAGGCCCTTGTTTCGGTACAGGTAAATTTGCATAAGCAGCGGGAGTAGGAACACCATCTTTGTTGAGGAGTTCTGCGATTTTCCGACAGCTCATTCCAGAAACAGCCAAAGCAAACACGCGGCGTACAACAGAGGCCGCTTCTTCGTCAATCACAATCTTGTGTTTTTCTGTTGGATGCATCTTATAACCGTATACCGGTTTTCCTCCAATAAATTCTCCCATTCGCTGCTGATTTCTCTTAACACTCTTGATTTTTTTAGAAATATCCTTGGCATACATATCGTTTATTATGGCGCGAAATGGTGTGATGTCATTGACCGTGGATTCTACACCGGTATCGATGCCATCCAACAAGGAGAGATACCGAACCCGATGTTCCGGAAAATACCGTTCCAAATAATGACCGGTTAAAATATAATCACGACCCAAGCGCGAGAGGTCTTTTGTGATCACCATATTGACGTTTCCCATTTCAATATCTGAAATCATCCGCAAAAAATTTGGACGGTCAAAATTCGTCCCACTAAAGCCATCGTCCACATAAAGATCGTAAATACACAGCTTTTGTTTTTGCACAAATTCCCGCAGTAGAGACTCCTGATTTTGAACGCTCTGAGATGGTCCTGCATTTTCATCTTCTTTCGATAATCGGATATACAAGGCTACATGATAATCACAAGGATTGTCAATTTGCAAAGACATACTGCACTCCCCAAGATAAGCTGTCATTCAACGCCGGTCTTGTACCACAGAACCCTCAACGGTCAAGGTATGAAGAAGATAAAGTCGAAAAGATCTTTCTAAAAGTTCAAAAAAATTTCTTCCTTCCTCCTTATACTCACAATATACCACGGGCAAATTCGTTTTTTTCATATACATTTCCTCCTTTCCTGGCTATCATATGTGATATCCGCCGCCAATTTGCCTGTCTGTTCCCTGAGCAACAGTCTTTGTTTTGTAAAATGACCTTTCCCAATAGAAAAGTGCCCTTCATTCAATGGCTTATCATCCAGTGAAAGATCCCGCTCCCGAGGAATACACATATCCTCCGCACACAAATTTCGTTTGCATTAAGCGCGCTGCGATACATAGCTGCGGGAAATTCCACAGAGCGCCGCAATTTCCCGCTGCGTCAGAGGAGACGGGACCCCCAGAATCCCATAGCGCATAGCAATGATTTGCCGTTCTCGCTCATCTAAGACAGATTCAATACTCTGATAAATACAAGTCCTGGCATCTTTGGCATCAAGCTGTTCTGCCAGGTCTTCTTCACAACTCAACACATCCATAAGAGCCAATGAACTTCCGTCCCGATCTGTCTCAATCGGTTCCGATAACGAAACTTCACCAGCCGTCCGGCGCAACGTGCGAAAGTACATTAAGATTTCATTTGCTACCCTCACCCAAAAACTCATTGCCCTCCGAACCGGAGAAAAACAAATGCACCTGCTCCCCGTTCCATATAATTTTGCGTACGACAGCATGGATTGCAACGCGTCTTTGCTCCAGCGACATGTGAGAAAATCCACCTGGAAAAACCGATAACTGCTCTGATAATTTCTGAAGCTCTGCTTCACCAAGTCCTTCCTGAGAGCGTAACCGTTTTAATTCCTGCAAACTGTGTTCTATTTCCTGACACTCTTCATGTAACTTGCCAATCCGTTTTGTTATAAGCTCCTTTGTCAAATCCTCATTCGTATCGAGAAGAGAATCCACCAGGCTTTCCATCTTTTTCTCTTTCTCTGCTTTTTCTCTTTTCAGTGCGATCATCCGGTCTTCACTGTGCTGCTGCTCTTTTATATAAAGCTTTTGCTTTTGTTCCAGTAATTGCAGAAAATACAGTCTATCTCCTTCCAAAACATCCAGTTCTGAAAGAATCGCATGATCCAAATCTACACCGTTTATATTTTTCCCTGTACATCTGCTGCGCCGGCTTCGCTCTTTCATCTTACACACATAATGAAAATGCGAAGGGGAGGATTCTTTGCGCCGTCCCGATAATTTGGGATACATCCGGCTGCCACAGCTGCACCAAAGCACCCCGGTCAACAATGCCTCATTTTTGCGAGGTTGACGGTAAGCGCCGGATTTGTTGCCCTCCAGGATTTCTTGTACACGAATCCAGGTTCCAGATGAAATAATGCCCGGATGCCGGCCTACCGACACAATCCATTCACCGACAGGCAAATAAGTGGTCGCACGCCCTTTTTCCTGGGCCGTTCGGTTATAGGCTAAAATCCCTCTAATTCCGTCAAAATCATCAGGTTCCGCAAAAAAATCGGCCTGTCTGTCCTCAAAATACTTTTGAGCCTCACGGTCTGCTATGAGATAAACCGGATTCTGTAAAATTGCCTTAATGGAAAAGCGCGTAAAATTACACCCGGTTTTGGTTTTATACCGCTGGCGCAACAGCTCGGCTTCCGTAGCAGTGAGAGAGCAAGTTTCACAAAATAATTTATAAATTTTCCGAACGACCTCCGCTTCCTCCGGAATCAATTTTAATGTACAGGAACGTTT